>CALCEB010000151.1 GCA_937900045.1 uncultured Acidobacteriota bacterium | reverse complement strand
CAGCGTCAGATGTGTATAAGAGACAGAGTATGGACAGACAGTTGAGGAGATTTTGAAGTTTGCAGAAAAAGCGGAGCGTGAGTTGCATGAACTGGAGCACATGGACGAGCGCCGAGGCGGTCTTGAACGCCAATTGAAGGCAGCAGAGGCCGAATACGCTGAACTTGCAAAAACGCTCTCCGCCAAACGGCAAGCTGCAGCCCGCACCCTGGAAGCAATGGTGCAAGAGGAGCTGACCCAGCTTGCGATGGAGAAAACGCGCTTTGAAATCCGTTTTGTTGACGGCCCAAAGGCAGAGCCGGGGCCGCGCGGCACGGATCAGATTGAGTTGCTCATCGCGCCAAACCCGGGCGAAGATCTCCGTCCGCTTGAAAAGATCGCCTCGGGCGGTGAACTCTCCCGGCTGATGCTGGCGCTGAAGACGGTGGTGGGAAGGATGCGCGGGGCACCGGTGGCAAAAGCAGAGAAGAATCCTGCCAACCGGGCAGTTCGGGCTAAAGGGACTGGTTCCGAAGGGAATAGCCGCACTCTGGTGTTTGATGAAGTGGATGCCGGCATCGGTGGGCGCGTCGCCGAATTTGTAGGCCAGCGTTTGAAGGTCCTTTCGCGGGAGGCGCAGGTTCTTTGCGTCACCCATTTGGCCCAGATCGCCTGCTTTGCGGAGCATCACTATCTAGTCGAAAAATCCGAGCAATCTGGGCGGACGGTGACCATCGTGCGGCAACTTCAATCGTCAAAAGATCGCACACTGGAACTGGCCCGAATGCTTTCCGGCAGCCAAATCACTGAAGCGGCGCTGAAGCACGCGGCGGCCATGCTGAAACAAGCAGCGGGGTAAGACGGAACTATGATCATGCAGTTCTGGAAAGATTTTACGGAGATTCTTCAACGGGTTCTTGAGCTGTTGGCCATCCTGGCCGGCGGAGTGTGGACATATTTCAATTGTTTTCGGGGGGAGAACCTATGCTCTTTGTGAGACCTCGCCCGCTAACAGCTATTATTCCGCGGAAGCCAAAGCCCAGAGGATAAAATCTGTGGTAAGGTTATCACCCTATGGGCGTGGACATTCTCGGCGATTGGGGCATAACGGCAAACGAACTCGCTGAAATTGTAGCAGAGAACCCCAGCATGCGCGGCCTGATGTTTGGCTTTGTTGCCGAGTACAAGCTCAAGAAAGAGTGGCTTTTGAGGCCAGGAATTACGAATGTTATCCGGCCGCGATCCCATGACCGGAAGCAAAAATGCGATTTCACGTTCGATTATCGGGGTATCAACGTAAGGCTCGAAGTGAAGTGCCTCGATACACCGAAGGTGAGGCTGAAGGAAGGGATTTACGAGGGGACATTTCAGTGCAACGCGAGCGACACGACCGCAGTAACTCTTCCGAATGGCCGCAAGGTAACGACGAACTGCCTGGTCGTTGATGGCTTCGATGTTCTTGCCGTGTGCCTGTTTGCTTTCGGAAAAACTTGGAGATTCGCGTTTGCTCGAAACAAGGATTTGCCGCGCACTACTTGGCGCGGGTACACCCCGGCCCAGCAGAAATACCTACTCAAAAGCGCAATGAGGATTTCATGGCCGCTTCAATCGCCTTACGTCGCGGACCTCTTTACCGTTCTCGATGGTTTGGTAGCGGAAAGGGTGAGGCGGTGAACCTTTGACGAAAACCAAAAAGTAAGAATGATTCTTTCTGGCGTGGACCTGTTTCTTGAGGCGTGTAATACAAGGAGCATTGGTGCGGACCACGACAAACAAATCTTTCGCGTAAAACCCCAACAGTTCATACTCGACGATGATTTCGACATGCGTTAGCCGTTGGGTGTTGGCAGAAACCTCGTCCTGGCACTTCACGATTAGGATGCCTCCTGGCTTAAGAATGCGATAGGCTTCGTGTCCAGCCTTGAAGTACATATCCAAGACGGCGGCGTGCCATTTCGGGCCGCCTTCGGTAGCCTGACCGTTTGAGTAGTGTTCCCGAAACGCGCTGTGCGAGCCGGAGCCGGCCAGATGCCCGTTTGACTTTCGGTACAAGCCCTCCATGTAGGGGGGGTCCAATACGACACAATCGATGGAATGACTCCAGTAGGGCAGGTCACGGCAATCGACGCCATCTTGGATGTCGCTCCTTAAAATCTTATAGTCTTGAACGTTGACCCTTTTCCAGAACACGCCTTTTCCGTAGGTGACGTCTGCAATGGTCGCGCCTTTGGGCACATGGAGGTCGAGAATCTTGGGGAAGACGTCGGCATTGTCACCCACGGACGCTGACACCGTGACCTGAGTTGTACAGACCCCTCCTTGCACACGGCGCGGCAAGCCCTCAAATGCAGTTGCGGTGGCATCGGGATGGAAAAGGCTCTTTTGCATCAAGCCAATACTAGCAGACTCCTAGCACCACGCAAGGGGGCGCTTCAAGTGATTTTGGGACACTCCCCGATTTTCCCTGTGAAGGACTGTTAACTGGTACAATGATAGGCAAGGAGAACGATATGGAGAAGAAGAGGGGTTGTGATGGCTCAGCCCAAAAAGTGATGCGAATTGATTCCAAGGAAATCGAGAGAATTGAAGCCGAAAAAGAGGAAACACGCCGCCGGGAGCGTGAAGCTTTGGCGCGCCGGGAGTCATCCCAGTCCCAATCCGAAGGGGTAGTAAGTCAAAACCGCCGCTGAGCGATTTCGAAAAATTTGAAATGGAAAATGAACTGATCCAAATTGGGCCAAGTCCTCCCCCCCAGGACTTGAAAAGATACGTGGTGGAGAATGGTCAAGCCCCCACTTCCGCTGCAAATTCTCAAGAGGCCCAAGGCAAGACCTTCTACATTGAAACCTTCGGCTGCCAGATGAACGTCCACGATTCGGAGAAGGTGGCGGGGGCGCTTCAAGCTCAAGGTTACCGCGCGGTTGAGAGTCACGAGGAAGCGGACCTTATCCTTTACAACACGTGCAGCATCCGGGAAAAAGCAGCCCAGAAAGTCTTTAGCCGGTTGGGCGCGTTCAAAAAGAGCGCGGGCGGGAGCTCCAAGCTCATCGGGGTGCTTGGTTGTGTGGCCCAGCAGGAGGGTGAACGCATCTTTGAGCGGGCGCCACAAGTGAGCTTGGTTTGCGGGTCAGCGAGTTACTCAAAGATTGGGGAGTTGATCGATCAGCTTGAATCCGGCAACCGGCGCGTTACCGGCCTTTCACTGCAAACGGACGAATGTTTTGAAACAGAACTCACCCGCCGCGATCATCCGTTCCGCGCCTATCTCACTATCATCGAAGGCTGCGACAAAGCGTGCTCCTATTGCGTCGTGCCGATGACCCGCGGACCGGAGCGCAGCCGTCCCAGTGACCGCATTCTTGAGGACGCGCGGCGGCTGGCAGGCGACGGTTACTCGGAGATTCAATTACTGGGCCAGACGGTGAATTCCTATCGAGATCCATCCTCAGCCCGGCTGAGCTTTACCGAGTTGCTGGTCCGGGTCGCGGAAATCAAAGGCATCCGCCGGGTGAGGTTCACCACCTCCCATCCGCGCGACTTCACTGCGGAGATTGTACTCGCCATCGAATCATGTCCCGCGCTTTGCGATCATATTCACCTGCCCGTGCAGTGCGGCTCGAACGCCGTGTTGTCGCGCATGAAGCGCACCTACACGCGGGAAGAATATCTGGAGAAAATCGTTTGCATTCGTTCCTCGAAACGTGCTATTAGCATTTCAACGGACATTATCGTGGGCTTTTGTGGAGAGACGGAGAACGATTTCGAAGAGACGATGGACCTCCTTGAGCGCGTCGAATACGACCAGGTGTTTTCCTTCAAGTACTCGGTGCGGCCCAACACCGCCGCAGGACAGTGGCCGGACGGCGTGCCGGAGGAAGAGAAGGGAAGACGGCTCACGATTCTTCAGGACCGCCAGCGCGAGATTCAGCTTCGCCGCAATCGCGCCCTGGTTGGGGGTGAGTTTGAAGTGCTGGTTGAAGGTTTCCACCCCAAGCTCGGGCAATCGGTTGGCCGGACCACTTCGAACCGCGTGATCAACTTTCCGGGAGAACTGGACTGGGCGGGGCAGTACCTGAATGTACGGGTGACGGCAGCGGGTCCGAACAGTCTGGTAGGCGAGCGGATGCTTCAACCGTCAGGGTGACAGTGGCTGGTCCGGCCATCCGCGGCATCATTCACCGGGATGCAGCCGGACGGCGCAGGCGCTTAAGGGCGCCAAGGATTCACAGCGGGGACCATGCCGGGAAGGCAGATCCCCGGTGAGGAGTTAAAGGCCACAACTCCCACGAGGATTCATGAATGATCCCGAGTGGAGGGCACATGGAAGTTGAAATGAAAATTCGGGGATTGATGATGGATCCAGTTACGAACATGCCGATCGTCATCCTGAAGGACAGTGGCGGCGCGGCGGTGCTGCCGATCTGGGTGGGCATCTACGAGGCTAATGCTATTGCCTTGGAAATTGAAAAAGTCTCGACGCCGCGTCCCATGACTCACGATTTGATCCGCAATCTACTTCTGGGACTCGATGCCAAAGTAAACAAAATCGTCGTGAACGATTTGCGCGACGATACGTTCTTCGCCATTATCTGGCTCGAGCGGGACGGTCAGATCATTTCGATTGACTCCAGGCCCTCGGACGCGCTGGCTCTGGCTCTACGTGTGGATTGCCCGATTTATGTGGATGAGGATGTTCTGAAGAATTCGAAGGTTTCCGGTTCCTCCTCAGATAAGATCAATAACGAGGAATTGAGGAAGTGGCTGGAGAATTTAAACGACGAGGACATTGGACGCTACAAAATGTAACGCTCAACGGCTTGATTCTGAAGCCGGGAAGTTCCCAGCGGTTTAACGCCATGTGGCCCGCCGCCGCGGGCTTCGGCCGGAGCTCGAAGTGGCCACGGTTATCGCCATAGCCAACCAGAAGGGCGGAGTCGGAAAGACCACTACGGCTATCAACCTGGCCGCGGCTTTTGCTTTGAAGCAGAAGCGAACCTTGCTCATCGACCTTGATCCCCAAGCTAACAGCTCGCTGACCTTTATCCCCCTTGAGGAAATCACCCAGTCCGTCTACGATGTGCTAGCGGACCATCACTTGGGGCTTGCCGATGTGGTCAAGCCAACGAAGGTTCCAAACCTGGCGCTGGCGCCGGCTAAGATTTCCCTCGCCAAGCTGGAGCCCACGCTAATTGGTCAGTTTGACGCGCCCTACCGTTTGAAGGACGCCCTCGCCTCCTGTCGCGACAACTTTGACATCATCGTCATTGACACCCCGCCGGCGCTGGGACTTATTACGGTGAATGCGTTGGTGGCCTCTACGCATCTGCTGGTTCCGATCCAGGCCGCCTATTACGCCATGGAAGGCACAGACGACCTGCTTGAAACGCTCTCCCGCATCCGGTCACGGCCGAATCCGGAGTTGGAGCTCGTCGGTGTGGTCATCACCCTCTTCGACAAACGCACCAATCTGGCGCGCGACATCCAAAAGCATGTCCGGCAAGTTTTCGGTGATAAGGTCTTCAAAACCGTCGTAAACAAGAATGTAAGGCTCGAGGAGAGCCCTGCTTACAAGGAGACGATCTTCACCTTCGCTCCGGGTTCCAGCGGAGCGGCGGATTATGAAAAGCTGGCCCGGGAGGTTCTACAACGTGTCCACTAGGCGCATTGGCTTGCCCTTGACCGTGAAAATGAGGCATGACGCTCATTACGTCGAGGAAATCATCTCCCGCTCTGGCGCCGCCATCGGACGCATGATCCCCATTGAGGAAATCCAGCCGAACGCGGAGCAACCACGAAAAGACGTGGGCGATTTGAAGGGCCTCATCGACTCGGTGCGCGAAAAAGGGGTACTGGAGCCCTTGCTGGTGCGCTTCATGCCGGAATCCTCGAAATATATGATTATCTCCGGCGAAAGGCGGTATCACGCTGCCCTTGCGGCGGGATTGCGGGAGTTGCCTTGCATTGAAAAGGATATCAACGACGCTGAAACTCTGGAAATCGCACTGATTGAAAACCTGCAGCGCAAAGACCTGACCCCATTTGAAGAGGCGGATGGGTTGCAATCCCTGGCGGCGCGGTTTGGGTTGACCCACGAGGAGATTGCCAAGCGCATCGGCAAGGGACGGTCTTCTGTCACGGAATCGCTGAGCCTGCGTGGCATTCCGGACGGCATCAAGGCGCTCTGCATCGAGCGCGGAGTGTTTTCAAAATCCCAACTATTGCAGGTAGCCCGGCAGGAAAGTGAAGTCCGCATGAAAGACTTAGTGCGCCGATTTGCGGCAGGAGCGATCAATCGCGATCAAGCGCGTGAAGAGCGCAATCCGGAGAAGAGACCAGCAAATGCTAGTTTTCGCTTTTCCTCGCCCGCAAAAGATTTCAAGCTGAACTTGATGTTTAGCAGGAAAATTGTTCATCCACAAGATGTTATTGAGGCTCTCAGACGCGTTATAGAAACCCTGGAAAAAGGACAGACGTGACCACGCCGCATTCCAGCAGGGCTTTTATGCTGGCTTTTGAACAGAGCAAACCTTCACTTTTTCGCCTGTTTGCTTACGGCACGCTCAGGCGCGGATTTCGCCTCCACAAGGAGCTCACGCGGTTAGGAGTTCGATGGGTCGGAACGGGAACCATCCGAGGGGAGCTTTATGACCTCGGGCCATATCCCGGGGCCAGGCCCAGTAGCAATGAGATGTCTCAAATAACCGGTGAGCTTTACCATGTCGAGAATCCTGAGCTTGCCTGGCCAGCTCTCGATCAACTTGAGGGTTACAATTTCGAATCATCTCGCACAAGCCAGTTTGTACGCACGTTAGCCACGGTGACACTTGACGGCGGAAAGAGCGTAGCCGCCCATGTCTATTGGCTGAACCGGCAGCCCGTTAGCAGTCGAGTTATTCCTTCTGGCGACTATGCGAACCGCTTGCCGGCTTAATGGGCCGTCATTCCTGCCTTCCAGATTATGCATATCAACCCCCACGGTTAACCACTTCCCACGAAGGCCAGCATGCCCTAAACTAGATTTGTAAGGAGAGCCATCCAATGCAAGAGATCATCGATGTGATTGTGGCGGGAGCAGGGCCGACTGGGCTGGCCTGCGGAATTGAGATGGTGCGGAACGGCCTTTCACTATTGATCCTGGAAAAAGGCTGCCTTGTGAATTCGCTGTTTAGCTATCCCCCCGGCATGACGTTCTTTACCAGCCGTGAACGTCTTGAGATCGGCGACCTGCCGCTGCCTAGCCTCAACGTTAAACCCACAAGGGCCGAGGCGCTCGAATATTACCGGCGCGTCGCGGAGTACTACCGGCTGCCGGTCCACTACCAGGAAAGAGTGGTTGTGGCCACGAGAGAGGATGGAATCTTCCGGGTGGAAACGGAGGATGACTGGCAGAGGCGCCGCACCTACGAGGCGCGGAACGTAGTTCTGGCCACCGGATATTACGACCTGCCGAACTTCATGGGCATTCCGGGTGAGGACTTGCCCAAGGTTTCGCATTACTACGGCGATGCGCACGCTTTTTACCAACGAAAAGTGGCCATCATCGGCGGCGCAAATTCAGCGGCTGTGGCGGCGCTCGATCTTTGCCGCCATGGCGCGGAAGTGACCATCATCCATCGCGAACGTCAGCTTAGCAGCCACATCAAATATTGGATCCGGCCGGACATCGAGAACCGCATTAAGGAGGGAGCGGTGCGTGCACTCTTCGAATGCCAGGTAAAGGAAATCACTCCCGCTGCGGTGATAGTGGAGCGCACGACGGGCGAAAAGTTTTCCGTTGAAAACGATTTCGTTTTTGCGCTCACCGGCTATCACCCGGACTTTGACCTGATCCGCTCGACGGGGGTCGAAATTGATCCTACCAGCATGAGGCCTGTGTGCAACTTGGAGACGCTGGAAAGCAACGTGCCGGGGCTTTACTTGGCGGGCGTAATCATTGCCGGTCTCGACACCAATGAGATTTTCATCGAAAATGGCCGCTTTCACGGCAGGCAGATTGTGGGAGATATTTTGAAAAAAGCATCTCAGGCGATTGAAGAGGAGGTCAACCCGGCGCGGCCCATAAGGCCGTAAAGACAAGCCGCCACGGAAGGGAAGTCAAAGATGATGGAAATAGATTGGGGCGGGACCAAAAAACAGCTTCTTGCCATTTCGGCAAACCCCACCCTATTCTCAATCCCGTGTATGGATGACCATAACACCGGAAGGCGCAGGCGAAGGCGCCGCGGCACGATTGGTTACAAAGGTCAGTTCCGTGCCAGGGTGAAGAACCAGGTCTTTGTGTTTCTTGCCCAACATGCGGATGGCTCCGGCTAGGGCGCCGAGTCCGGCGCCATAAAGAGCGCCCGGTCCGCCTGCGGCGATGGCTCCAACGCCTGCCCCCGCGGCCGCGCCAATCCCGGAGTCTTTGGCCGTTTCCTTCTTGCTCTTACCTGCGCCCTGAATGGTTCCCTCGTCTCCCGCTACCTTATTCCCCCCAGCCTCATTATTGGAAAGGGCGGCGGATAGATTATAATGCAAGCCGTTTTTTGCGGTAATGCCATCTAATGTCAACCGCATCTCCGCCACACCCTTCACGCGTTTCGGAGACTGGACGAACGTGACATGGCCATAAGCCGTACTTCCGGCCGGAATCAGTTCCTGTCCGCCTGCGAAAATGGGATCTTCCACTTCGGCGGTAAAGGGATCGCCCTTCTCATTGTCTTTGGTGCTGAGCGTTGTGGTGAGCTCGACGTGCAAACGGGTGCCTGCCGGAAGGGCCGGACCCGAATTAGCCGGAAAGGCTGGGACGGCTAGGATTGAGGCTAATGCGATTGTGAGAACTTGGCTAATAAATTGAATTCTTTTCATGCAGAATTCCACCATGGGACAGCACGCAGACAAGCGCAGCCTACTGGTTGCTCGCGGTTGCTGTTGAGCCGTCATTAGAAGTGGCTGGCGCTGTGGGCGTACCCCCGCTTGTGTTGGCAAGGGCAGTACGGTTCACCAGAAAAGTCAGCTCGCTGCCCTGGACCAGTACGATATGCTTTTCATGCTTGAAGAGCATATAAACCAGAGCCGTTCCTGCACCGATTTCCGCGCCGTGGAGGATGTCCCCCCCCATGTTTGACGGAGGGCAGTAGCCGTAATACATACACTGCATTTGATTGCCCATGCCAATCGTTGCTCCGGCAGCCGCGCCGACGCCTCCGGCAATGCCCATCGCCTCGAGCGTTTTTTTCTTGCTCTTGCCACAGCCCACAATCATGCCCTCCTCGTCGGCCTTGGTTGAACCCGTGTTGGTCGTCTTGGCGCAGACACCGCCTTGGGCATCCTCCAGCGATCCGCTGAGAGGGAATACGACGTTGTCCTCAGTCACGATCTTATCCAACACCAGCCGCATCTGGGCCTTGCCCGCAACGCGGCCGGAAGGTTTGAGGAAAGCGATGTGACCGTCCACTTCGCTGTACTTCGGAATAATGTCCTTGCCATTCACGGTGATTGGTTCGCTTACTTCACCCGTGAAAGTGTCCCCGGTTTTGTTTGTCTTATCAGTCAGCGTTGTGTCTAGCTTTACGCGCAGCGTCGTGCCCGCGGGGATTGCTGGCGTAGCAGGAGGTGGCGCGTCCACCCCCATTGCGGCGAGCGAAACACCGGCCATCACGCCTATGACGATCCACCCTGTCATCCAAGGTCTTTTCATGTCCTTCCTCCTGGGCATCGCATTCATATCCGCCCGAAGCGGGACCGGCAACTTCGGTTTGAGCGGTTGAACTACCCACCGGTTCCTGCAACACGCCCCAAGTGTACCCCTTTGCAAGGGGCAAGGCAAGCAACCCTCATTGGGTTTGGATTCACACCCCCGCATTGAAGTTGCCTATAGTCCACTGCGCGTGGGAAGCGGGAAATCCGCTTTAGTGTGGCGGGTTTGACCCTATAGCGTGGCTTTTGCATGATCTTGCCGTCCAGACCTTCAGGGGGAGGTTAATAAATCATCCGGGTTCGGCGGGCGCACGGGGAAGCCAAAGAAACTTTCAAACAGGCTTTTCAATCCGGTATCTAGAATGGCCTTATCTTGTCCCCGCAGTTATGCACCCCAAAGCCTTTCACTTTGCATCTAATACAACGATAGTTCGAGAGAAGCTATGTACACTATTGTTGAATATGTGATCTTGCTGATGTTGGCGGTTTTGGCCTGCGCCACTCTTTTCGTGTTATCAATTGGATTCATGATCGTCGAAGAAGCCACGCGTTTCATTACCGAGAATTCATATCGTCTCGCACTGCGGCTTCCCCATCTGACAAAGCGAGCTCCGGCTCACAATCCCGCATCCCAACCCCTTTCATCGCACTAGAAATGCACCCTGGCGGTGTCCACTGGCCAGGAAAAACCCATAAATTGAACACCAAATCCGTTGCAAGCTAACGTCTGATAAGATATATTATGTTAATACTTATCACAACTTCCAATCGAATCGTTGCCCCTTGAAGCTCAATAGCTTTTGTATGCGGTGTTAAATGCCGGGTGGGGTTTTGAATCAATATAAGCGGAAACGTCAAAGGCCTGCTGGGCAGTCAGGCTACCCGGGCTATTTAGAGGCATATTGTGCTGAACGAAGGCCGCCATTTTTGCAGGATGATCCATTCCTGCACCCGTATTAAAGGAATCGTTGCCCCAAACCGGCGGAAAAAAGTGTGCGATCCCAGCTCCATGTGCTCCGTGGCAGCTCGAGCACCGCTTGGCATAAATGACTTCTCCTCGGGTTAGATTGCCGTTTAGTGCGGGCAGTCTTACAAGGCCGCGGCCCGGAGGTGTTTTCCCAGCAGGTTGACCTCGGGAAATCCATTGCATGTAGGCGACGAGGGCTGTCATTTCCACGCTGTCGGCTGGGATCATACGGCTTCCATTTTCACTGCGGACAAAGCATTCCTGGATGCGTTCCTCGAAGGTGATCACGCGATGGGCCCTTTGGTTATATGCTGGAAACGTCCCGGGCACTCCGACCAAGGGTGAAGAGTAGGCCGCAATCCCATCCTGGAGGTGGCAGTCGCTGCAACTCAGTTTATTTCCAACATATGAGCTAGCATATTTCGGGGTGTTTTTGAAGATATTCAGGCCAAGCCGGATGCTGTCCCCAAGCGGACCTGAAGGGATGTTTCCTGGGTTGGCGTCCACATTAGGTTTGGGTTTCGCCCGGCCACTCGCGGTATGCGCGTAAGATACCGCTTTCGATGGCAAAAATCCCAGGAAGATCAACGTCAGACCAACGATTTGAAGAAGACGGAATTTCTCAAGTAAAAGTTTAAGCTTCATTTTTCAAGAAACGCACCGTATCCCACCTTCGAGATGCCAAAATGGGCACATTTTCTGATGAACAGGTATGCGTATTTCGTGCCTGCGGGTCAACTCCAAATCCATCCGCCAAGACCCACAAGCAATAGCGTTGCAGTGGGTCTCCTTCGCGAACAGCGAGCCATTCGCACTCATCTCCGAAGAGCTTATTGATCGGCGGTCTTACTGGACCGGTGCCCTTCCCAAGTACCGCTCTGTCCGCTGTCGGTTTTCCACTGGCCCTGCTGAAGTTTGCCCTTGGAATACTTGGCCGTGAGCGTGTAATTCTCTTCGGGGCTGTCGATGTGAATTTCAAGCATCCTCTTCTTATAGTTCCCACTGCTGATTTCCGTGTCGCCCAGAGGAGAAGTAATATCACCAGTCACGGTGCTTTTGGTCTGCTCAAGCGACAAGGTGAAGTTCATGTCGCCTTGCGACCCGCCGTGAGCCATGCATTCCCATGTACCGGTCAGGGGGCCGGGTTTTTCCTGCTTTTCTTTGGCTTGCAGGCAAACGGCGATCAACACCACGCTCAAACCAACCGTCACCACAGCTACGCTTCGCTTCATCGGTCACCTTTCCTTGCTTATGTTTTGGATAGCCGCCGTGTTCCGGCAACCTGAATAATTGATTCAACGGCTAAGAATTGTATCAAGGTAGGATAAGAAACGTCCACCCGTAAAGAAGGCGTCCGAGTTCGAAGGAATCGGCAGACCGAACGGAGGACTTCGAGGCTCACAATCATGCAAAAGCTATCATATCAGTAAAGAAGGATGAGATATATTCTTCCCTAGCGAAACCCCTGATCCCTCCACTCAACCTTTCAAAACCAGAAATGCCAGAGAGTATCCACTAATGCGTGGGTCAATGCGGAGGCGGAGGTGCGTTGCCGGTGCAGGTAAGCGTTCCCATAGAAGAGCCCGGCCAGCGTGGCCAGAATCGCATAGCGCCAGTTCGGCACCGGCGGATGATGCAGATGAGAGAGGCCAAAAATGACAGATGCTGTCACCCAACCGTAGGTCCTCTTCCGCGCGGAAATGAAGCTCTGGGTTAGAAAGTTCTGCAGGATGCCACGAAACAACACCTCCTCTGGGATTGCAATGGTGAGATATATGGCGAAGGCCTGAAAGACAAAAGTTCCCAGCGAAACGTGGTGCGCATGGAACCGGATGAAGCCCATGAAGTAGCCCAGTGGAATGGCGAGAATCGCAAACCCAACGAGATTGGCCAATCCCTCGATCCCATCGGCGCGCCTCCATAGCAGCCGGTAGCCGATCCCATCGAGTTTGCGGATAGCGGAAAAGACATAGACGCCCACGCACACTGCATAGATCGGCTGGATGAAATAAAGATTCACGGGAAAAGTCCAGATCCCTGCCATCCATCCCGCTGAAATTGGCAACGCCAGAGCGAGCATCGCCGCAAAATCCCTCCAGCCAATGCGTTTGGCGGAGTGCAACCGGTCCGGCAAAAGCAGTCCAGCGGGAACGGCGATGTAAAGCGTGAGCTTGAAAAGCGCGAGCCAGGTGAATGTCCCAGTTCCGATGGATTCGATGAGATAGGGAATGATGAGCAGGAATGGAATGCCCGCGGCGAGCCAAAAGGATTGCGCGGCGCGATGCCGAAGCCACTTCAAGAAGGTAGTACCGGTGAGCGCCACAAACACACCCAACACCAATGACAACGAGACGAAAACTGCCGTGAAGCCCGCAGGCTGCGCCGGAACTTGGAGCCGGAATATCGCTTCAGCAAGGAAGCCAAGTCCAATCAGCATCAAGACTGCGATGGCAGGTTTTTTCATGCTTTGCTTGAGACTTTTGGGGAAAGTGAAGGCGCAATTTCAGCCTTTCGATTTCGTGTAGACAGCGTCCCGCCCGGGTTGGACTTACGAGCACACAACCGCCCAAAGTCGACGCGTCGACTATCGGCTGACGAAACCTCGGCAGCTATCGCCGACTAATCTCACTTTCATTTTGCGCTTATCGGCACAACCAATGCCATACACTGACAAACTATCGAGTATTTCGTATTGCTTTTTCGAAAGGCCTACGTCTTGCTGCTCGGTGTCTTCCATTTTCTAGGTTTTTCTTTACTGGCCTCCGGATTCCCTGCCGGGAATCACCAAACTAGCTGAAGTCAGATCAACGCTATCTATTGGTATTACATGAACATCTCCAAGTTTCTTCAAGTCTTGCTCGAATATTTTGGCATTGCCGACCAAAACGATCACGCTTTTCTTTGGGTCCAAATACCGGCGGGTCGCAAGGACAATTTCCTGGGGCGTCAGAGAATCAATACGCTGCGGAAACTGGCCCCAATAGTCGAGCGGCAAGTGGTTAATGAATAGGCTTAGAAAATGGCTGGCAATATCGTCCGACGTCTCAAACTGAAGACCCATATGCCCGATCAGGTAACTCTGAGCATTAGAAAGCTCGAAACCGTTGATTGCATGCTTACGAAGACGCCTCATTTGATCCAGAATCAGGTCGATACTGCGAATAGTCTCCGGCGTGCGAGTTGATGTTTTGGCCTCCCACTCTCCTACCGCGAGGTAGCAGGTGAGGTCGCTCGACGCCCCGTAGGTAAGGCCGTGCCGGGTTCGAAGCGCGTCAAACAGGCGATTGTTTGCGGGCCCGCCCAAGATCTGATTGGCCACGTTAAGCGCCAGGTAGTCCGGATTGTCCCGCGCGATCGCGGCGTTCCCAATCCGGATCTCGGTTTGCACAGCGTCGGGTTTATCGATCACAACGATCTGCCGGCGGGTTTGATTCCGGAGGGGTTGGGCAGAAGGTTGCGCTGGAAGGCTTCTTCCCTGCCAGCTCCCAAAATATTTTCTTGCCAGCTTCATAGCACGATTGGTGGAAATATCTCCCACCACCGCCAGGATGGAGTTCGATGGCTGATAGTAGCGGTGGTGAAAATCATGGAGGTCCGCCACGGATATCTTCCGCACGGCGTCAATCCCCCCGTCCTGTGGGTGGCTGTAGGGTGTGCCCGCCAATGTCAGTTCGCTGAAAACAGTGTCGGCTAAATAGCTGGGGTCGCCCTTAAGGACCTTAAGCGCTGAAATCGTCTGCTTGCGGATACGCTCAACATCGTTGGGGCGGAAGGCGGGGTGGATAATAATGTCCGAAAGCAGGTCGAAGGCAAGGTCCGCATGATCCGCGAGGACGGTTACCGTGCCGTAAGACTGGTCCCAATCGGCGCCAGTATCCATCAAGCCGCCCACGTCATCAATGTCGGCTGCGATCTGCTGGGAACTGCGAGTGGCCGTGCCCTCATTCAAGAGCGACGCCACAAACTGCGCCTCACCCGGCAGGTTCGGTGGGTCTGTCTCGGCGCCGGATTTCACCACCAGGCGTAGCGTGACCAGCGGCAGCGTGTGCCGTTCGAAGAGCACCACTTGCAGCCCGTTGGGAAGCCCCCGCATAGCTGGCAACGGAAGCACCACGGGTTTGGGAGGCGGAGCAGGGGGAGGCAGGTCGCGGCCAAAGGCAAACGTAGAGAATGAGAACAGGATGGCGGCGCACAATTCAGACTTCACCCACGACCCTTTGCGAGGTGACGAACTTGGATGACTTACCGTGCGAAATGCTTCCCAGATAAATTGGAGGCAAAAGTTCATATATCCAGAATACACCCGGCTTCGGTGAGCCTCTCTGCGTTAGGTAACCACTTAGTGGCGCCGCACAGAGACCCCCGCTAGAGAACCTAATTTGCCGAATGTCCGCCATGCGGACTCCAATCATGGCGCAGCGGACAGAGGCCGCCAGGGAATCGGCCGCTTCGAATTGCCATTCACCGTGGCCTCATCATTTGCGGCAGAAACATGGCTCGTCCCATTTCGTGGGATTCGAAGCCCTGAAGGGAGGCGAGCTTCTGAAGAAAGACTTGAATCTGCTCATCCCAAAAATCCCAGGAGTGAACGCGCGGCGAAACCTCGCGATATTCGTAGGGGATTTTCAGTTTGGCAAGGGACGTCACAAACTCCCGGTTCTCGCGGATCAGGAAGTCTTCCCCGCCCTCGGCGATGTAAAGCATGGGTATATCCTGAATGGGAATCTTGGTGACTAGCTCGAAAGGATCGCGCTCTTTGGCCGCTTCAGTGCCGGGCGTGCCGAAATGCGTCATAATTTCCTTGAAATTATCGCGGTCTTTCTGGGTTGCCTTGGGGCCCGGAGGCGGAAGCAGGCCGTGTGCAGCGCCCACCGCGCCGCTGAGGCTGGCAACGGCGGTGAACATTTGATAGTGCTTCAGTCCCAGGAACATGGCGCCATAGCCGCCCATCGAAAGCCCGGCAATAGCGCGAGCACGGCGCAACGGAATGGTGCGGTAATGGCTTTCGACGTAAGGGATGAGGTCCTTGATGATCTGGTCCTCAAACTTTTGCTTGGGGTCGCTGGCGCTGTTCACGTACCAACCGTTGGAGCCGTCCGGCATGACTATGATCAGCGGATAGCGCGCGGCATAGGCGGAGAGGTTCGTCAAAAGCGTCCAATCCGTATTGTTGCCGGAATAGCCGTGCAAGAGGTAGAGCACCGGATAACGGCTGGTGGAATGTTCGTAATCGAGCGGCAGGATCAAGTTGAAGGCGCGATCCTGATTCAATGCCTTGCTGAAGAAGTGGACGATCTGGACGTTGCGGGCCTCAATTCCGGCTGGAGCGTTGTCAGCAGCCGTGGCTAAGTGGGCATATCCAAGAATCGTAAAGCTTAGTGCTATAGATAGGAATAAAACGCCCAGTGCCCTGGCCCAACATTGGGGGAGTCGCACAATGCTCAATCGTTGCATGAAATTGTCTCCTTTTGTCGCGCCGCTCATAGAACGGTGGCACAACACCACCGGCGCCATAGGACCGGCGGCACCGCACTGCCAACGTCCGCCGCCAGCGGCCGAATTACAAGGGCCATAAACGGCGTCCGAAAGGTTACACCAAAGTGGAAGTGATAAGAAGAAGGATATTTCGAAAGAACAACCGTAGGGCAGTAAGGTCACATTGCTTTCCTTCCCGACTTAAGGGGTTCAACCGCCAGGTTCACCCAAACCAGCCCGGAAATATACATATATGACAATTGTATTACATCCATAAAATATTATTATTGGACAAAGCTTGCCGCTGGGCGCACCCTTTAGCTTGCGAGTGGCTACGGCTACATCCAAAGCTTGCTTATCGGTTTTCAGAGGATTTATACTTTGACTCTTCATCGCCAGATGATGTGTTGCTGCACAATGTGTTGTATGTGTTCATCTTCTGGCTACGGGAGGTCCTTGACTTAGTTTCATCATAAAAACAGGACTTAATAATAAGCCCGCAAGCCAGAAAAAATCTGGTTTGCGGGCTTTTTGTTTTTTGGGGCAAAAATATGACCACTACTGAACAGCAAACCACGCAAACGGAAACAAAAGCTCAGCGGGCGGAGCGACTGAAGCGGGAAAAGAACCCGTGGGAGTGCTTGGAGGAAATCCGCGCATTCGCGCGAAATGGGTTTGAGTCCATTCCTGCCGACTGGCTCAGCACTTACTTTCGCTGGTGGGGAGTCTACACGCAGGGCGATGGCCGTGGGGTGCTTGGCGGCAAAGGCGGCCAAGGCAATTCCCTGCCCTACTTCATGGTGCGGATTCGGGTGACTAATGGGCTGCTTCGTTCCCACCAGCTTCGCGCCATTGCCGACGTGGCGGAGCGCCACGCGCGGGGTGTTGTAGACATCACCGTGCGGCAGAATGTGCAGCTTCACTGGATCACCATTGAGTCGCTCCCGGACTTGTTGGACACTTTGTGGAGCGCCGGCCTTACGACCCAAGGCGCTTGCGGCGACGACACGCGGAACATCACTGGCTGCCCGCTTGCCGGTTACGACGCTGAAGAGATTTGCGATGCTTCGCCGCTGGCCCTCGCCGCCACCGGGACATTGGTAGGCAATACAGATTTTTACAATCTGCCCCGGAAGTTCAAAGTTTGCATCACGGGCTGCCCCGTCTGGTGCTCCTATCCGGAAATCAACGATGTGGGTTTGACAGCTATTCCCCGAATCCAAAATGGCCGGCGTGAAATTGGGTTTTCCCTGCGCGTAGGCGGAGGACTGTCCACGGAACCGCATTTCGCCGCGCGCTTGAACGCTTTCGTGCAATGGGATCAGGCGGTGCCTGTGGTGCAGACGGTCGCCGAAATCTTCCGGGATAGCGATAGCTTGCGCGAAAATCGCGAGCGCGCAAGGCTGAAATATCTCTTCCTGCGCTACGGCTGGACGGCGGAAAGGTTTTTGGAGGAACTTGAACAGCGCCTCGGCTTCAAACTTGACCCAGCGGAGCCAGAACAGGCGCCGGAAGATGTATACCGCGACCATGTGGGCATTCACCGGCAGAAGCAAGCCGGATACCGTTACGTGGGCGCGTCCGTGCTGAGGGGGAGGACGACACCGGCCCAATTGCGAACTGCGGCGGATTTGGCTGAGGCGTATGGCAGCGGTGAGCTAAGAACCACCGGGATGCAAAACCTGCTTCTGGTCAATATCCCAGAATCCAAGGCAAGTTTTGTGGCCGCAAAATTAGAAGCGGCTGGTCTGCGCACCGCCGGCTCTACCTTTTGGCGCGGCGCCGTGGCCTGCACGGGCACGGAGTTCTGCAAATTGGCTATCACCGAAACCAAGGGCTTTGCGCGCTGGATTGTGGAAGAAATGGAAGATCGAATGCCGGACTTCCACGAGCACTTGAAGCTCAACATCACAGGATGCCCGAATGGTTGTGGCCAGCATTCCATTGCCGACGTCGGGCTGGAGGGCAAGAAGATTAAGGTGGATGGCCAACTGGTGGACGCCTATTACTTCAGCGTGGGTGGCAGGGTGGGACGGCGCCAGGCCTTTACACGGCCCATTGGGTTTCGCTGCCCCGCCCGGGAAGTACCGGATGCGCTGGAGCGTCTGCTGACCATTTACTTGCAGCGGCGGATGCCTGGCGAGAACCTGCGAGAGTTTTTCGCCAGACACCGGGATGAGGATCTTCGAACTTTCCTGGCGGGTCAGGCGGTGGCTGCGGTGCTTCGCGATCCATCGCCGGGCCCCGTGCCTCATGGGGTGGAAGGATAAAGGCCGGCTGTGAAATTGTCCCGGGTAGCTTCGTAACCGTACTTCGGGTCACTAGCTCAGCGGGATACATACCTATTTCTTCGGCGAGGAAACTGATGACAAGCGCATTAGCCCCAGAAATGCAATTACCGCAGGTTGACGCAGAAGATTGGAGCGCAGAGGAAGTGCTGGGTTGGGGGTTCGAGCAGTTTGGCCCACGCATCGCCCTGGCTTCGGCATTTGGCGCGGAAGGCATGGCGCTCATTGACCTCGCCTCGCGCGTCCGCAGTGACTTTCGCGTCTTCACGTTGGATACCGGTTTTTTCTTCCGTGAGACTTATGAACTCATCGACCGCGTCGAGCGGCGTTACCGAATTCGAGTGGAGCGTTGTCACCCGGAGCTTGACCCGGCGGCCCAGGCTCGCGCCTATGGCGAAGCCTTATGGTCTCGCAATCCGGACCGGTGCTGCGAACTGCGCAAGGTCAGGCCGCTTCGGGAAAAGTTGAAGGGACTGGACGCCTGGATCGCCGCCATTCGCCGCGATCAAACTCCGGACCGGGCAGAAACGCCAAAAATCGGGTGGGATGCAAAGTTTGGATTGATGAAGCTCAATCCACTGGCCGATTGGGATTCGAAACAGGTCTGGTCGCATCTTCTGGCTAATGATGTCCCTTATAGCCCTCTGTACAACATGGGCTATGCGAGCATTGGCTGTACCCACTGCACCCGCGCCATCCAGCCTGGCGAAGATTCGCGCGCCGGGCGCTGGCCAGGCTTTGAAAAGACCGAGTGTGGCCTGCATGGGAAGAAGTGAAAAACTGTTTTCCGGGGTTCAGACCGGCCTCGGCCTCGAACGCCAGGGAGGACAAATGAAACCGTTATCGTCCGAGGCGGTAAGCCCCATCGCTTCCCTGCCCCAAGTTGCAAAGTCTGAAAGTCCAGCCTTATTTTCCATTTTTCTGAAGCTCGAAATGCGAGCTTGCTTGGTGGTGGGCGCGGGCAGGGTGGCGCAACCGAAGATCGAAAGCCTGTTTGCCTCAGGCGCCAGGGTCACAGTGGTCGCCCCGAAGGCCACGGACGCAGTCCAGGCTTGGGCCAAAGCCGGGAAAATCCATTGGGAGGCCCGTGCCTTCGCGCCCACTGATCTTGATGGCGTTTTCCTGGCCGTTGCAGCAACCTCCGCGAGCGCGGTAAATCAGCAAGTCTTCGAGGAGGCACGGAGGCGGAACATCTTGGTCAATGCCGTGGATGATCCTCCCCATTGCGATTTCTACTACGGCTCGGTGGTCCGGCGGGGAGCATTGCAAATTGCAATCTCCACGGATGGGAAAAGTCCGGCGCTGGCACAGCGATTGAGGAAGGAAATGGAACAGCAATACGGGCCAGAATACGAGCCGTGGCTGGATGAGCTGGGCCGGAAGCGGCAGCGGTTGTTTGACACAAACATGGACGCCGAACCGCGGCGTCGATTGTTGCATTCCTTGGCAAGCCGGAAAAGTTATGAAGAGTTCGTGCGCCGCCTTGGCGCCGCAGAGAATGGAGAAGATCAGGCATGAGCGGCAAAGTCTATTTGGTGGGTGCTGGACCGGGCGATCCGGAGTTGCTGACGGTGAAAGCCGTGCGCATTCTGGGCGAGGCGGACGTGGTGCTGCACGACGATCTGGTTTCAAGGGCAATCGTGAAACTCGCCGCGCCGGGCGCGCTGATTTCAAATGTGGGGAAGCGCTGCGGAAAGAAGCAAGTGACCCAGGGGCAGATCCAGTCGCTCATGGTGAACTATGCGCGCCGGGGACTGACCGTGGTCCGCTTGAAGGGAGGCGATCCGCTGATCTTTGGGCGCGCTGCCGAAGAGATGGATGCGCTTCGGGCGAGTGGAATCGACTATGAGATCGTGCCTGGAGTGACGGCAGCTTCCTCGGCCGCGGCGGCGGCGGGTATCTCTCTCACCGACCGCAGGGGCGCATCGTCGTTGGTGTTCCTATCTGGCCATCCTGGCTCAGAAAAGTTACGGAACGATTGGCCGAATCTTGAATCAAGCCGCCCGGGCACGCAAGACGCAACTATCGTTGTCTACATGCCGGGTTCGGATTACGCGAAGCTCCGGGCCGAACTCTACGAGGCCGGACTGACCGGCAACTCGCCGTGCTTGCTCGTTTCCGGAGCGTCCACCAGCGACAGCCAAAACCACTGGATATCGCTCGATCAATTGCCCGGCGCTCCTCAGCTTGCTTCGCCCAAAATCCTGATTGTGGGTGAGGTAACGAGACATCATCACTCCATCAACGCGGCGGTGTCCTCCACAAAGCCGGAGATGTCCAAGCCGCTACGAAAGCATCATCCTTCCTTTCACAAACAAGCTGACAAAGAAGCTCGAAGGGCCGTACTGATGCCGCAAGAATAGCGGCGGGAATCGCGGTCGAGTTCCAGAGTCTTTCCCGCCCGCTACCGGATACCGGAAACCAAAAAGAGCTCGCCAAGCTGCCGCAGGAAACTATAGACATAATACCGGCCATCCAAGGTGAAGAGTGGCACGATGCCATTCGTGATACCGGTGGGATCCACCGGCATCAAGGTTTTCCAAAGCGTGCGCCGCCCCGTCGCAATCTCCAAGCGGTAAACCTTGGCAGGCAAATGCTGGTCTCGTCCCACCCAGAGTGACATGCCGTCTGCCACCCAACCCAATACACTGTCCCCGCGTTCGACGCCGTGAATAGGCGAGGGCGGTCCTCCAGCCACCGGATAAATGCCGGTTTCCCCATTTATATCGAGACTCCCGACCACGAATTTGCCGTCCGGAGAGATGGGAATGTGCGCCCCGGCGAGAACGCCTTCTGCGACGATGGGGCGCAGGTTTCCACCATCGAGGTTCTCGATGTAGAGCCGTGTTCCGCGTCCCGGTTCGCTCCCCACAATCAACAACCGCTTGCCGTCCGGGAAGAAATAACCCTTTTGAGGGATGACTTTGCCAGTGATCACCCGGCGCGGCTGGCCGGCTCCGGTGGGATAAAGGACGAGATAGGGCGGCGATGCATTGATGATCCTAGCGAGCGCCCACAGCCCATCGGGCGAGAGGTCGCACCCCGCACCATCACCCAGATGAATGGCCGGTGAGCCATCGGTGGAACGGATGTAAACCGCGCCGTTTACCCCTCCCGCTTCCCCGGTTTCGTCAAAAAGAATGGTCTTCCCATCGGCTGAAATGGAGCGCGCAGCAGAGTCATCGTGCCAACTCGCGTCAATCTCTTCATTCGACCCGGGTCCCAGCGCCATCATTCCGCCTCGCCAGTTTTCGCGGGTCACGAGTAGATTTCCATTCTGGGAAATATCTTGCAGGGTCAACATTCCGGGAGCGCGATAAATCATGCGCTCCCGCCCGCTCAGAGTGACGGAGTGGATCTCACGGTCTGCGCCAGAGCGCGTCGCCGTGAACAAAATCTCATCACCGGTCCTGCCCCAGGCCAGGCCTTCCGCCGAAACCCAACCCGAAGAAAGGGTGCGATTGCGTCCGAAGAGATCCACCAGGACCACCGAACCGCCATCATCGGGCGAGGGATGTTCGATGAAGGCGATAGCATCGCCCCGGGGTGAAAAGCGAACGTGGCTAATCCATCCAGGAGTTTCAAACAGCGCCTTGCCGATGGGAAATTCCAGGCGGTCTTTACCGCGCCCGGAATAAGCGATGGCAAACGAGGAACCGTCCGGAGTCCAGTCGGCCCATTCAACATCGGCGCGCACCTCGCGAGGCGCGCCGCCCGCCAGCGGCACGCGCGCCAGCATTCCCTCAATTTCGAAAACCAGTGTATTCGGGCGCAGCAGGATTGCCATTTCACCCGAAGATGAAATGGCCATGAGGCTTACATCCTTCAGACCCAGCGACCGTGACTCAGGACTGCCGGGGCGGGCGGAGAAAATCTCAATGGGGTTTCCCTGCCAAGCAGCGCTGTAAACCAGGGTTTGGCCGTCGGGGGTGAAGCGCGAGCCGTACAGGGTTCCGCGGCGGAAAGTGACCTGGTGGAAAGCCGGTTCACGCGGCCTGGCCATTTGCTTTTCCAGCCACGCTCCCAAGCCGGCGCCAACGGCCGCTGCGGGCAGCACCAGCGTCGCGCCTTTCAGAAAACGCCGCCGGGACCGTTCCACACCCGTTAGCGTGGGTAATGCTGTCACACCAGGACTTGCGGAAGCAGGAAACCCGGCGCCCGCTGATCCGAGGGTTGCTGTGAAGCCCGTCGTATCCAATTGGGACGCTCGCGCTGACGCTTTCGCGGCCTCCAGATCGCGCCGTAGCCGCTTCAAGTCACCTTTAACTTCGGCGGCGGTCTGGCATCGCAATTCGCGGTCCTTCTCAAGGGCCTTGACCAGGATCTCCTCTAGCTTCGGCGGGACGTCCGGGTTCCACCGCGCGGCAGGAGGCGGCATGCGATTCAGGATGGCGTCAAAAACCGTCGCAGTTGTCGAGCCTTCAAAGGCCTGCCGTCCGGTTGCCATCTCATATAAAACCGCGCCCAAGCTGAAGAGGTCCGTGCGGGCATCCAATGCCTCGCCGCGCGCCTGCTCGGGAGACATATAAGCAACGGTGCCCATGACGCTGCCCGGGCTGGTCAAGTGCATCGGCCCCACCGAGGCCGTCAGGTCGCTCTCGATGGCGGTCACGCCCAGCCCATCTTCACCGGGTAGGCCTGAACCTTCCTCCAATTTGGCCAGGCCGAAATCCAAAATCTTCACTTGGTTCCGGGGCGTGATGAAAATATTAGCGGGCTTCAAATCGCGATGAATGATGCCTCGGGAATGTGCGGCTTCCAACCCATCGGCAATCTGAATGCCGAGATCCACCATTTCCTCGATACGGAAGGGTGGCTGCACCAGCCGGGCGCCGGGGGTGGCAGCGCCGGCGGCTGGGGAAGACTTTCCGGAGCCGGGTTTGCTGGAAGAGTCCTTTGCCGCGCCCGACGGGGTTCGCGAAGATGATGAAGTCTGCTTCGAAGCGATGCGCTGTTTCAGCGTTTCGCCCTCCAGCAGTTCCATGGCGATGAAGGGCTGGTTCTCCTCTTCGCCAACGTCATAAATCGTGCAGATATTGGGATGATTCAATGCGGATGCGGCCTGAGCCTCGCGGCGGAAGCGTTCCAGGTGGACGTGGTCGCGCGCCGCTTTTTCCGGCAGGAATTTCAGTGCTACCTGAATCCGGCGCATTCTCAGAGGCGGGACGGCGTCTCGGTCGCGGAT
>CALCEB010000150.1 GCA_937900045.1 uncultured Acidobacteriota bacterium | reverse complement strand
GGCGATAGTCGCGCACATCGCACCGGCGCCAAGCACCACTGCCATATAATACAGGCAGCAGGTAGCGCCGACTTCACGCTCTTCGAAGTCCGCGGTTTTTCTTCGGTCCTGCTGGCTTTCGGGCCACCCACATCAAGACCGACGTCTACACAACCCGCGATAAACCAAATTAGAAATACAAATCGCTAACAGGGTTACAGGAGTTCACAGCGATCCTTAGTCCCAACCAGGCCGCCTACCCGTGAATGATTCGCGCATGGTGGCGCCCCTTTAGCCCCAACCCGATTTTCTGACGCGGGCGAGATCGGTCATTTGCTTCCTGGCGGCCATTTGGTTATACTCACGGTATGAAAACAGCGATATCGATTCCAGACGAGATCTATGACAGCGCCGAGCGGTTGGCGCGCCGTACCAAGAAATCGCGCAGCCGCCTCTTTAGCGACGCCCTTAAGGAGTATCTGGCGCGCCATGCGCCGGATGAAGTCACGGAGGCGATGAACAAGGCGTGCGCTGAGGCGGGCGAAGCAAGAGACGGGTTCGTTTCCGCCGCCGCGCGCCGCACCCTGGAGCGAAGCGAGTGGTGATCTCACAAGGCGAGATCTGGTGGGCTGATCTCCCCGCACCCTCAGGCTCAGGACCGGGGTTTCGAAGACCGGTCGTTGTGGTGCAAGGTGACGCGATGAATCGGAGCCGCATTGCTGCTGTCATCTGTGTCCCCCTGACCAGCAATCTCAAATGGGCCCCGGCTCCGGGGAATGTTCTGCTCCCGGCGGCCCTTACCGGGCTGCCGAAAGATTCCGTAGCCAATGTGTCGCTGACCGTCAGTATCGACAAGGAATTCCTCACCGCACGCGTGGGCAAGCTACCGCGGTCCAAGCTGGAACTGGTACTCTCGGGAATTGACACGGTCCTTGGCCGGTAGCGGGCAGCGCCGCCTTCACGCTCTTCGAAGGCTTTTCTCCGGTACTGCCGCCTTCGGGCCACCGGCATGAAAACCGATGGCGGCGCTCCCTGCGAAACCATAGGCCTGAATCCGTCCCCGGGCGACTTAGAGCTTATCCGTAAATAACCGTCGTCTGACGCCAGCAGATCATGGCCGCAGCCCGGGTCAGCAAAGCGCCATAGCTTTCCTCAGTCTTCTCAAAACTCACCAACCGCTTGCGGTATCGGTTGAGCCCGGAGTGGGTCCGCTCCACCCCCCACCGGCGAGCCTGATAACCGGGCTGGGTACGCTTCGCCTCCGCTTCTTCTCGCCGTTGCTTGATATGCGGTTGATAGTTTCGTATCTCCGCCTCTCGCCGGGCCGGGGCTCCCTGGTAGCCCGCGTCGGCGCACCGATGTTGCGGTCTTTCCGAACGGGGCGCCGGCCGCGCTCTCCCCCCTGCGTCGAGTGGGGCCGCCAACAACTTCACATCCTGCCCGTGGGCTCTGCTCACGACGAGCGACAGCGGGACGCCACGCCCCTCGACTCACAAACTTCGCTTGCGCCCCTTTTTTCCCCGATCCGTGGGGTTGGCTCCCACCCACTCGATGGCCAGAGGAGCTTTCACCCAGGCCCCGTCGACGCTCTGCCCGTCCCAGGCGATGCCTTCCAACTCATCATACTCGGCCCGTCCCGACCGCCACAGGGCCAGAAAGAAACCGGCCCGGTACCACTGTTGAAAATGCTTGTGGATGGCGCTCACGCTTCCGAATTCCTTGGGCAACGCTTTCCACTGACATCCCGCACGCAGAACATTGACGATGGCGGAAAACACTTTTCGAGGCGACATCGGCTTGCGCCCACCGCCTGGCCTGCGCTGATACCTTCGACCTTCCGGCCGCTGTCGAACCGGAATCAGGGGTTCAACTTTCGCCAAAGCTCATCAGAGACTTCCCAAGATTTTATGTGGGGCATCTTGGGTTATAATTTTGCCCTAACTCTCCCCAGAATTCAATGCTTATTTACGGATAATCTCTTAGTCCGAGCATTGCCCTCAGAAACCTCTGCGCGGGTGAGGACACCCGCGCTACAGCAAATTGCGCCGCTACCCACCATTACCTTGTCTTGACTTGCTCTGGACCGAATGCCATAATCGCCTCAGAAATAGGAGAAAGGATGCGTGAAGCCTTCATTATTGCTGCGGCGCGGACGCCCATCGGCAAATTCCAGGGATCTTTAAGCCCTTTTTCTGCTGTCGCGCTGGGAGCCATTGCCACCCGGGAAGCGGTGCGGCGAGCCGGACTTGATCCCGAAGTGGTTGACGAAATCATTATGGGCAACGTCATTTCTGCCGGTCTAGGGCAGAACCCGGCGCGTCAGGCGGGATTGAAGGGTGGCCTGCATCATCATGTAGCGGCAATGACTGTGAACAAAGTCTGCGGGTCGGGCCTGAAAGCGGTGGCTTTGGCCGCGCAGGCCGTGCAAACGGACAACTCGCAGATCGTGGTGGCGGGCGGCATGGAGTCCATGACCAACGCTCCCTATCTTCTGCCGCAAGTGAGGCACGGGCTGCGGCTGGGCAATGGAAAAGTCGTCGATTCCATGATTCAGGATGGACTGTGGGATGCCTTTGAGGACTTTCACATGGGAATGACGGCGGAACTGGTTGCGGAAAAATACCAGATTTCCCGTGAGCGCCAGGACGCTTATGCCTATGAGAGCCATCGCCGGGCCATTGACGCCATCAAGAACTGCCGGTTCAAGGATCAGATTGCGCCCGTCGCTGTCCCGCAGAAAAAGGGCGATCCGGTAATGGTCTCCGTGGATGAATCGCCGCGTCAAGATACTTCGATGGAATCGCTGTCGCGCCTCAAGCCGGCATTTAAGAAGGATGGAACGGTGACCGCCGGAAACGCACCGGGAACCAATGACGGAGCTGCGGCGCTGGTGGTGACTTCGCGCGAGAAAGCCCGCGAATTGGGGAAGAGTGTAATGGTCCGCATTGCGGGCCAGGCGGTGAGCGGCGTGGAGCCGAAGTGGGTGATGATGGCGCCGGTGACGGCCGTTGAAACCTTGCTCAAGAAGACCGGTTGGAAGCTTCAGGACGTCGACCTGTTTGAGTTGAACGAAGCCTTTGCCGTACAGGCCCTTGCCGTGATCCAGGAATTGGGCCTCGATCCGCAGCGGACCAACGTCAACGGTGGAGCGGTAGCCTTGGGGCACCCCATCGGCGCGTCGGGGGCGCGAATCCTGGTCACGCTGCTTTACTCGATGGCCCAGCGCAACGTCCAGCGTGGCATCGCCGCTCTCTGCCTGGGCGGTGGCAATGCGGTGGCGCTGGCGGTGGAACGAACGGATTAGGAACGCACGTTTGTTGATGCCGGGACGAGGTTCATTTGACCGTAACCTCCGGTGATCAAAGCCGCAGATGCCAGGAGGGGAAAAAGCCCTGCAAAAGCCTCTATTCTTTCCTGAACACCCAGAGCCTGACCGGGCCGCTCATCTTCAGGGTTTTCGTGGCGGCTTCTGCCCATGAGTCAATCGGACCGAGATTCGATCCATCAGGCCGGAGTGATTGGGGCTGGCACGATGGGGCATGGCATCGCTCATACTTTGCTGCGTCACGGGTATGCCGTCAATTTCTACGACGCTTCGGCCAAGGCATTGGAATCAGCAAAAGGAAAGATTGCCAAAGGCCTGGCGCGCGATGCGGAAAAAGGAAGACTGACAAAAGATGAGGCGGAGAAAGCCTTGGCGCGGTTGACCTTGGCGCCCAAGCTGGAGAGTTTCGCGGCGTCAGACTTCATTATCGAAGCTATCACCGAGAATTTTGAGGTCAAGGCCAGCGTCTTCGGCGCGTTGGATAGGATTTGCAGGGATGGCGTCATCTTTGCGAGCAATACCTCATCCATATCTATTAGCCGGCTTGCTGCAATCACGCACCGGCCGAGCCGGTTTATCGGCCTTCATTTTTTCAATCCAGTGCCGGTGATGAAGCTGGTGGAAGTGGTGGCGGGTCTGGAAACTTCTTCGCATACGGTGGAGGCGGTGGTGGCCCTGGCCCAATCGCTGGCCAAGACGCCCGTTTGTGTCCAGGATTTTCCGGGATTTGTTTCGAACCGCGTCCTGATGCCCATGATTAACGAGGCCGTCTTCTGCGTCATGGAAGGGGTCGCGGCGCCCAAGGCAGTGGATGAAGTGATGAAGCTTGGCATGAAGCATCCCATGGGTCCGCTCGAGCTTGCGGATTTTATTGGGCTTGATGTGTGCCGTGACATTATGCGCGTGCTGTATGATGGCTTTGGCGATTCGAAGTACCGCCCCTGTCCGTTGCTGGAAAAGATGGTGAGCGCCGGGCGGTTGGGAAGGAAAGCGGGCCGCGGGTTTTATGATTATTCAAGCCCGGCAGCAGCAGGCTAGGGACGCTGGATTTTCCGGTAGGGGGCCGGCCTTGTGCCTGCCCGGTCAAAGCGCGGCAATAAGACCCTCCTCACCGGCTCAAAGCGCAATAACGCTTCGAAGGATCGAGAGGAAGTGAACATGGCGGAGGATCGAACAGAACGCACCAAGGCCCTGGACCTGGCGATGGTCCAGATTGAGAAGCAGTTTGGCAAAGGGTCCATCATGAGGCTGGGCGCAAAGGACATTATGGTGCCGGTGGAAGTGATCCCCACGGGCGCGCTCTCCTTCGACGCCGCTCTGGGGATTGGCGGCATGCCGCGCGGCAGGGTGGTGGAAGTCTTCGGGCCGGAGTCGAGCGGCAAGACGACGATCACTCTGCACGTGATTGCCGAGGCGCAGAGGCGCGGCGGCATGGCGGCTTTTGTGGATGCCGAACACGCTTTGGACGCCGTCTACGCCAAGAAGTTGGGTGTGGATGTGGATAACCTGCTGGTTTCGCAGCCGGACTACGGCGAGCAGGCCCTGGAGATCACCGAGGCGTTGATCCGCTCTAACGCTATGGACCTGATCGTGATTGACTCCGTGGCGGCTCTGGTGCCCAAGGCGGAGATCGACGGCGAAATGGGGGATTCCTTGCCGGGGTTGCATGCCCGGCTCATGTCCCAGGCCCTGCGTAAGCTCACCGGAATTGTTTCCAAAACCAAGACGTGCCTCATTTTCATTAACCAGATCCGCGAAAAGATCGGGGTCATGTTTGGCAATCCGGAAACCACTACCGGAGGAAGAGCTCTGAAGTTTTATTCCTCGATTCGCGTGGATATTCGTAGGATTGCATCGATTAAGGATGGAGACCGGGTGGTGGGAAGCCGAACCAAAGTGAAGATTGTGAAGAATAAAATGGCTGCCCCCTTCCGCGAGGCGGAATTTGATATTCTTTACGGCGAGGGGATTTCACGGGAAGGGGACCTGATCGATCTGGCCGCGGAGAAAAACATTGTGGAGAAGAGCGGCTCCTGGTTTTCTCTGAACGGGGAGCGGATTGGTCAAGGCCGGGAGAATGCGCGCCAGTTCCTTCGAGATAATCCGGATGTGCGGAAAAAGCTGGAAAATGACGTTCGCAAAGTCCTTCACCTCCCGGTTGAAACGGAGGCGATGGCTGAGGCTGCTGCATCGGCCTCGGCAAGAAGCAAGAAATAGCCGATAGTCCTTCCAGCAGGCGGCAAGTTTGAAAAACGTCCGCAAGCGGCTTGCGCCAGAGCCATCTGCGGATTGAAGGTGGACCCTGACCGAAGGAGGCTGGAAAACCCAAGTGAAAGAGAAGGCTGCCACCCTGGCCGTGGCATTTTTGTTGTTGGCTGGAATCGATCGTATCAACCTCGCAAACTCCGCAAGTTATAATGATGCGGCGCCCTCAACCACAACGGCAACCCATCACGCTATAACCCACCGCAAAAAGCGCCGCCGAATCGTCCACAAAAGAAGGCGCCGGGTGGCGCATCATTGGAGCCCATGGGACGTCAGCTCGATGGGTGATCCGTCGATGGGTGACAACGCCGCCGGCGAGGACGCCATGGTGCGCGAGGCCGCCCTCAAGGCCATCGGCAACTGGAACGGCAGCGTGGTGGTGGTGAACCCCAACAACGGCCGGATTATCTCCATTGTGAATCAGAAGCTGGCGCTGAGCAGCGGCTATATTCCTTGTTCCACCGTAAAACCCATGGTGGCCCTGGGCGGCTTGAAAGAAGACATCGTTACGCCGCAAACCATGCTGCCCAGCATGAGGGGCGGGCGCATCGATATGAAAAATGCCTTAGCCCGTTCGGATAATCTTTATTTCGCAACGCTGGGGAATATGTTGGGGTTCCGGCGTGTTACCCACTATGCGAAAGAGCTGGGCTATGGGCAGCTTGCAGGCTGGCATATTCCGGGCGAATCGCCCGGCGTTTTCCCGCTGGCCCCACCGCCTGAACGCCAAGGCGGGGTAGGGTTGCTCACCAGCTTTGGGCAGGATATCGAGGTCACACCGCTCCAAATGGCGGCCCTCATCTCCGCCATCGCCAATGGCGGGACACTATACTATCTGCAATACCCTCGCTCGCCGGAAGAGATCCAGGACTTCCATCCCATCATCAAGCGCCGCCTGACGGACCTTGCGCCGTTCATTCCGGAGGTCAAGCCCGGGCTTGAAGCGGCTGTGCTTTACGGCACCGCGCGCTCGGCCTTCAATCCGGACGAACAGATTTTCGGGAAGACCGGAACTTGCAGCGAGAATCGCGCCAGAATGGGATGGTTTGTTTCCTTCGCCGAGGAAGGGCAGGCCAAGTATGTAGTGGTGGTCACACTGCGCGGCGGAAGGCCCATGTACGGCCCGCACGCTGCGGAAATTGCCGGAGTGCTTTACCGCGATATGCTCCAAGCGAATCAGCCCGGGCAGGAAGCTACGCAAGCCAAGCGCCTTCCCGCTCTTCTTTCGCGGCCCGGACAGTAGAACGGTTGCGGGCGCGGATTTCAGAGCTTCTTGAATTTTCCAGGATGTGGCCCCCGGCGAACGCTGAACCAAGATCAGAGGGTTCCGGGAGGACTAATTTCCGCGTCTTAGGATTCCTGCAATTTGACTCCGCCAAGCGCCTGCCGATAGAATCAGGCTTTCACCTTACTGCGCTTCCCTAACCCATGGCATTGCGTTTCCACAACACACTCTCCGGCAAGATCGAGGAGTTCCAACCGCTCGAAGCTCATCGGGTCCGTATTTACACGTGCGGACCCACGGTGTACGACTACGCGCACATCGGTAATTACCGGACTTTTGTCGCCCAGGACATCTTGCGGCGTTGGCTGAAATATCGCGGCTTTCAAGTGCGCCAGGTGATGAACCTGACGGATGTGGACGACAAAACCATCCGCAACTCCAACGCCGCCGGATTGCCGTTGCGCGATTACACCCAGCAATTCATCGATGCCTTCATGGTGGACCGTGACCTGCTCGTCCTCGACCCGCCGGAAGTGATGGTGCGCGCCACCGACACGATTGACGAAATGGTGAAGCTGATCGAGGCGCTCGAGCAGAAAGGCTTTGCCTACCAAAGCGATGGTTCGGTTTACTACCGCGTCCAGGCTTTCAAGGACTATGGCAAGCTTTCCAAGATCAATCTTTCCGGGAACCGGGCGGGCGCCCGCGTCGATTCGGACGAATATGAAAAGAACGACGCGCGCGATTTCGTCCTTTGGAAAGCCGCCAAGGAAGGCGAGCCTTCTTGGCCTGCGCCCTTTGGAGCGGGCCGGCCCGGTTGGCACATCGAATGTTCCGCCATGTCCATGAAGTTCCTGGGTAACACCTTTGACATCCATTCCGGCGGGAGCGATCTGATTTTTCCTCATCACGAAAACGAAATTGCTCAGAGTGAGGCCGCCACCGGCCAGCCGTTCGTGCGCTATTGGTTGCATGTGGAGCACCTGATGGTGAATGGACAGAAGATGTCCAAATCCGCGGGTAACTTTTTCACCCTGCGGGACCTGATTGCCAAAGGGTTCAAACCCAGCGCTATCCGCTACCTGCTGGCTTCGGTTCCCTACAACAAGCCGCTGAACTTTACCTTTGACGGCATCGCGCAAGCCATGCACTCCATTACCCGCTTGGCGCTTTTCCGGCAGAGACTCGAGAATGAAACGCTGCCAGCGGGCGAGAATCCGGGACTGATCGAGAAGGCCCAGACAGCACAAAGGTCCTTTGAAGACGCCTTGGACAACAACCTGAATACCGCCGAAGCACTTGCGGCCGTCTTCGAACTTGTGACTGAGGGCAATACCGCCATGGATCACGGCCAGCTTCATGAGGGTGACAAGGCGCCCTTCCTGGATGTGCTGAAGCGCTGGGACCAGATCTTTAATGTGCTCGAGGAGAATGATCATCAGAAGCTTTTGAAATACGGCCTGATTCGTGTCAAGGATTCAGGCGCGGCTCCCGTATCGACGGAAGCTGTGAAAGCTGCCGCCGGTGATGGGAATGGCGCACAAGCCGGCGCGGTGGTGGAGATGCTGAGCGATGAAGAAATTGACCGGCTCATCACTGACCGGAACGCGGCGCGGCGCAGCGGCAAATACGCCCAATCCGACCAGATTCGCGACCAACTTGCCAAGTCTGGCGTCATCCTGGAAGATACCAAGGGCGGAACGCGCTGGCGGCGCAAGTAGTTCCCTGGGTTTCCATGATAACTGACGCCCGGACCTGAAGAAGGGCGGCGCCCGCGCGGGCTTTTAGAATGTTGCGCCCAAAACGATTGCGGCGGTTTGGCTTTACGCGGCCTCGGCCGTGATCGGTTTCGCAACTCGTAAAAGCCTGGAGATTCGTGTTGACGGGAGCATGTGATCCCCGTAGAATCGGCATAGCGAAGAAAAAGCGAATAACGAGCTGGGTGCTTTAATGGAGTCGGACGATTCAAAAGACGCGGAAGCTGGAAAAATGGAACCGACGGAGACGCTTCCGCATATCAAACGTGTCTCGCGGATCAAGCACGCAATCCTTCAACGCTATTTGCCCGTTTGGGCGCAAATCCTTGGCGCGTCGAATCAGCGTTTGTGCTACTTCGATTGCTATGCCGGGCGGGGAGAATACGAGTTTCAGGGAGAGCGAGTCGAGGGCTCAGCTCCGATAGCGGTTCGGGCGGGGAAAGACTATGTTTCGGCGAAGTCTGGCCGGTTGATGACGGTTATTTTGATTGAGAGGGACGAGATCGAAGCAAAGGCATTGGAAAACTGCTTGCAGCAATTCCAACCCTACTCGGGTGGCCTTCAAGTGCAAGTCCTCCGCGGCGATAGCCAAGCCCTCATCGAAGAAATCTTGGCTCAGGTCAACAGCTTGGCGCCGTCCTTTTTCATGATCGACCCTTACGGTCACCCGCTTTCGATTCCGCTGATTAACCAGATTCTTGAGCGTCAAAAAACCGAAGCTTTGATTAATCTGATGTGGTACCAGATTAATAGAGATCTCGCGAATCCGGCGGTCTATCATCGGTTGGACAAGCTGTTTGGCGATGGGTCTTGGCGCACGCAGCCGTTTATGAACGAAAGAGGAAGAGTGCGGGAACGACACTTCTTGGATTTCTTTTGCTCCCGGCTGCGAGGGGAGTTCGTGTTCCCCTTCAAGATCTGCTTCGGTCCGGAAGATAAAATCCCTGGCAACCGGACGAAGTATTATCTGCTCCATGTCAGCAACCATCCGAAGGCAGTGCTGATGATGAAGGAAGTGATGTGGCGGCTTGGTGACGAAGACGGTACGTTTGATTTTTCAGGAGAGTCGCAGGAACCGTTGATCTCGGAAACACCGAGATTGGAAGAGCTCGAGACGGCTCTCTCCAAGGAGTTCGGCGGACAGGAAGTTGCGTTCCAGCATATCCTTGAAAAAACATGGAGGCTGCCATTTCTTGAGAAGCATTACCGCCAAGTCATCCAAGGCCTGAGATCCCGGGAAATAGTTAAAGTACGCCCTGTGACCTCGAAAAAGACGGGGTTGAAAGGCCAGGACATAGTAAAGTTTCCGTGAGTCGGCGCCTGTAGGGCCGGGAACCTTGAGCCCTTGGGAGATCAATGAGTGTACAGTCAAAAATTGAGTGGACGGACGCCACCTGGAACCCCGTGCGGGGCTGCTCCAAGGTCAGCCCTGGCTGCGCCCACTGCTACGCGGAGGTGTTCGCAGAAAGATTTCGCGGAGTACAGGGACACCCATACGAACGAGGCTTCGATCTGCGGCTTGTTCCGGAAAAGCTCTTTGAACCTCTGGAGTGGAAGAAGCCGAAAATGATTTTCGTCAATTCCATGAGCGATCTTTTCCACGATGACGTGCCTGCCGACTACATTATCGAGGTCGCAAAGGTGATGACACGCGCCCGCTGGCACACCTATCAGGTTCTTACGAAGCGCGCGGAACGAATGAAAAGGCTTCTGAACAGAGAGCTCGCCTTCGCCGCTGGATGCCCCAATATTTGGTGGGGAGTTAGCGTCGAAAACAAAAGATGTGGCTTGCCGAGAATTAAACAGCTTCGCGATGCCTGCGTTCCAGTGCGCTTTCTCTCCATTGAGCCGCTTCTCGAGTCACTCGGCGCCATCAATCTCAACGGCATGTCTTGGGTGATTGTGGGTGGGGAGAGTGGACCGGGCGCAAGACCCATTCTGCGGGAATGGGTGATCTCGATCAGGGATCAATGCCGAAGGGCCGATGTGGCATTCTTTTTCAAGCAGTGGGGCGGCTTGCGAAAAGGAGCAAGTGGCCGTCTTCTGGACGGCAAGGCCTATGACGAGTTTCCGGTCGTGCCGCTCAGGAATCGCGGAACGTGCCTCGTGCCTGCCTGAACGTTTGGGGTGGCAAAATCGGATTTGGATTGTCTAGCAGGTGCTGAAAAAGTCGAACATTAGTAGTGTCTGCTGTTCACTGGGGAGTCGTTTGTAGTCAAAGACCCGAAAGGAACAAATCATGCGATCCGCGTTTTCCGCCCTCTTGTTCACTTTCTTCCTTGCTGTTGTTGGATTCGGCCAGGCGCACCCCGCACTCTCTCCACTCACTCAGCAATTTGTAACGGTCGATGCGCCCGTCATTGCGCTGACGCACGTACGCGTCATTGATGGCTCCGGCACGCCGCCGCGTGAGGATCAAACCGTCGTGATCGATCACGGCCGGATCGCGGCGATAGGAAATGTTTCATCCACTCCGCCGCCTGCCGGTGCGAAGGTGATCGATCTTCAAGGTGAGACCGTCATCCCGGGCCTCGTTGGGATGCACGATCACCTTTTCTATCCCAACCAAGTTGCGGAGCGCCGCGCCGATGGGCCAGTGATCATCTACAACGAAATGGGCTTCAGCTTTCCACGCTTGTATCTGGCCTGCGGCGTCACCGCCCTGCGCACCACCGGCAGCATTGAGCCGTATACGGACCTCAGCCTGAAAAAGCTCATCGATGAAGGGAGAACACCCGGGCCCAATCTATACATCACGGGACCCTATCTTGAAGGCATTGGAGCTTACACTCCGAACATGCATGAACTGACCGGCCCTGACGATGCCACGCGCACCGTCAATTACTGGGCGCAAGAGGGCGCGACATCCTTCAAAGCCTACATGCACATCACCCGCGCCGAATTGAAGGCAGCAATCGATGCAGCCCATGCGCGCGGCATCAAGGTGACGGGTCATCTTTGCAGCATCGGTTTCACGGAGGCCGCAGCTCTGGGGATTGACGATCTGGAGCACGGCCTGTTTGTTGATACTGAATTTGTTTCTGGCAAGAAGCCAGACGTTTGTCCCTCCCAGCAGATCACCGGAGAGACCATGGCAAAGCTCGACATGGAAAGCGCTCCGGTCCAAACCATGATCCACGATCTGGTCCGCCATCATGTGGCGGTGACTTCCACCATGCCGGTGTTTGAGATTTCAGTTCCTGGCCGGCCGCCGCTTGAACCCCGCGTGCTGGGCGTATTATCTGGTCCCGCTCAGGTTGATTACCTGACGATTCGAGCTCTTGTCGGGCAACGAACCCAATCCAACATGCTCACCAATCTCCACCAGGAAATGCGCTTTGAGCGCGACTTCGTGAAGGCAGGCGGCTTACTGTTGGCGGGTTTGGACCCCACCGGCTATGGCGGAGTTGTGGCGGGTTTCGGCGATCAGCGCGAAGTCGAGTTGTTGGTCGAGGCCGGGTTCACGCCGGTCGAGGCCATCCACATCGCTACCGAAAACGGGGCTCAATTTTTGGGACAAGACTCCAGGATCGGAACCATCGCGCCAGGCAAAGAAGCCGACCTGGTATTGATCCAGGGCAATCCCGCCGCAAACATCGGCGACATCGAAAAGGTGCAAACCGTTTTCAAGAACGGCATTGGGTATGACTCCGCCAAGCTCATCGAGTCGGTCCAAGGCGCTGTGGGGCTGCATTGACGGAGGGTGGCTCACCGGAGTTTATTCAAGCCGCCGTTGCGAGGCACTCGAACCAGTTGGGCGCAGTTGGGTGCCGTGGCCGCGGGTTTGTCTCGCCCTTTAGGTCAAATAGCCCGACCGTACCGGCCTGGTTCACTACCCGCAAATCCGCAAATCATCACGATTGCATTTGTTCTCCGAAAGTAGCACAATTATATAGGAATCTTTTTAATCTGATCTCGCATTCTATGCGGGTGATAAGTAATATCGCCAGCCGCGAGGCCGCACAGAGCAACATTATGGAAATTGAAGGAAGCCACGATGAACCCAGCCACCCCGCGAACCCGCCTGCCGTTCAACGCTCGCCCTAACCTTTTCGGCGGCGACTAATTTATCCCTCCTTTTTGTGACCCTTTGGGCGAATTATCGTTAGATCTTGAGTCTGGCCCGATTTCCGGGAACCTCAACCGGTCTCACCTGATTCAGGAAGACTCGCCCCCAACATCCACCGAAGGTCAATTCAGAGGCCGGCACAGTTTGATCGCGCCCAGGCCGGAGGAAGTGTCCAATGTTAGGTAGAATGCCGCACATTAAAACCCCATTGCCCGGCCCCGAAGCGCAAAAGGTGCTCGCCCTGGATCGCCGCTATGTTTCCCCATCTTATCTGCGGGACTATCCGCTGGTCGCAAAAAGCGGCCAGGGAATGATCGTGGAGGACGTCGATGGCAATACCTTTCTCGACTTCAGCGCCGGGATTGCCGTGGTCTCGACCGGCCATTGCCATCCTGATGTGGTCTGGGCCATCCAGCGCCAGGCCGAACAGCTTATTCACATGTCAGGAACAGATTTTTATTACCCCTTGCTCGCGCAGCTTGCCGGGAAGCTCGCGGAAATTGCCCCGGGTAATTTTGAAAAGAAGGTGTACTTCGGGAATTCGGGCACGGAAGCGATGGAAGCGGCGCTGAAGCTCGCCCGCTATTACACACGTCGCGACCGTTTCATCGCGTTTTACAACTGTTTTCACGGGCGGACCTGTGGGTCGCTTTCACTTACTTCGAGCAAAGTCGCGCAACGCCGGGGCTTCGGTCCGCTGATGCCCGGCGTGAACCACGCCCGGTATGGCAATCCTTGCCGTTGCCCCCACAACCGCGACCGCGCGGAATGTATGCGGGATTGCATCTGTCCGGATGAGATTGAGAAACTCTTATTCCGCACCGTGGCGCCGCCGGAAGACGTGGCAGCCATCGTGGTCGAGCCGATTCAGGGCGAGGGAGGTTATGTTGTGCCACCGCCCGGATTTTTGAAAAAGCTCCGTCAGATCGCAGATCGTCACGGGATTCTCCTGATTTTTGACGAAGTCCAGTGCGGAATGGGCCGCACCGGTAAAATGTGGGCTTCCGACCACGAGGGTGTTGCTCCAGACATTCTGATCACGGCCAAGGGTATTGCCTCCGGCATGCCCCTCGGTGTCACCATTGCCCGCGCGGAGATCATGAGCTGGGGCGCGGGCGCCCATGCCTCCACGTTCGGCGGCAATCCCGTTTGCTGCGCGGCGGCGCTCGAAACCATTCGGCTGCTCCAGGAAAAATACATTTCCAACGCCGCCCAGATGGGCGAATATATTACGGGCAGGCTTGCAGACTGGCCTTCCCGGCATCGTACCGTTGGGGATGTGCGGGGCCGGGGCTTGATGATTGGCATTGAGCTGGTCAAGGACCAGCGGACCCGTGAGCCCAACCCCGAAGGCCGGAACAGGGTGATTCAGCGCGCTTTTGAACGGGGTCTTTTGGTGCTTGGCTGCGGCGATAGCACTCTCCGCCTGATGCCGCCGCTTGTGGTGGAGCGCGATCAGGCTGACTTTGCGCTGGACATTCTTGATGGCACGATTGCCGAAATCGAGAAATGATCCAGATTTTCCGTTATTAATGGGGTTGGTGGCGGCGAGACTGGCATGAGCATGATGGCCCGGCTGATGTACCAAGCGGTTGCATGGAAAGAGCGCCGGCGGGCGCGGAGGGACGCCGGCAAGCTGTCCCACATGCCCACCACGCTGGAAGGCGGGCGGGCGCCTCACCTCGAAAGTGGACGGCGCGGGGAGAACCTGGCCTATTGGCATCTGCGCCAGTCGGGTTACATCGTCATTGCCCGCAACCGTCGTCCCCACGCCGGTTACGGTGAGCTGGACTTGGTAGGTTGGGACGGGCCGGTTTTGGCCTTCGTTGAAGTGAAGACGCGAAGCTCGATGGTGGCGGGTCCACCCGCTCTCGCAGTCAGCGCCGAACAAAGGAAGCGGATCATTCGTTCCGCGAAGACCTTCATGATGAGGCTTGGCCGCAAGGATATTTCCTACCGGTTTGATATCGTGAGTGTTCTTTGGTGTCCCGGGTCCGGTTTCGAGCTGCGCCTCATCAAGGACGCTTTTAAAGGGTAAGTTTTGGACCCCTCGGCCGAGCTCTGGTTCACCCCGGCCTTGAAGCAGGGTCCGGCATTTTGGAAATTGTTGGAGGGGATGAATTGCCTGAACTGAGAAAAGATCCCGTGACGGGCCGCTGGGTGATTATCGCCACCGACCGTGCCAAACGGCCTTCAGATTTTGTCCGCGACAAAGTGGAAATCCGCGGCTCCGGGTTTTGTCCATTCTGCCCTGGGAATGAATTGAAAACGCCCCCGGAAATCCACGCTTATCGCAGCGACGGGAGCGCTCGCAACACGCCTGGCTGGAGCTTGCGGGTGGTGCCCAATAAGTTCCCGGCGCTTGGGATTGAAGGAACGCTCAACCGTCAGGGTGAAGGTCTCTATGACAAGATGAATGGCATCGGGGCCCACGAGGTCATCATCGAAACCCCCAATCATCAGATGACGCTGGCCACCATCCCCATTCCTCAAATCGAGGACGTGCTGTGGGCTTACCGGGACCGCATCCTGGATTTGAAGAAGGACCGCCGGTTTAAGTACATCATGATTTTCAAGAATCACGGCGAAGCCGCGGGCGCCTCACTGGAGCACACTCATTCTCAATTGATCGCTTTGCCCGTCGTCCCCAAGCGCGTGGCTGAGGAGGTAGACGGGTCCAGAGAATATTACGGATACAAAGAACGCTGCATCTTCTGCGACATGATCCGCCAGGAGCAAGAAAACGGCATTCGTGTGATCACGCAAAACGAAGGGTTCATAGCCCTCTCACCCTTTGCCCCGCGATTTCCGTTCGAAGTCGTCATCATTCCCCAAAACCACCAATCCGCCTTTGAGGAATCAAAGAAGCATGAATTTGAGCAGCTTGCGAGGGTCCTGAAGGATATTCTGTTGCGCCTCGACAAAGTCTTGGAGCAACCGGCCTACAATTTCGTCATCCACACTTCGCCGGTGCCGGATTCTTCCAATGATTACTACCACTGGCACCTCGAGATCATGCCCAAGCTGACCAAGGTGGCGGGCTTTGAATGGGGGACAGGGTTCTACATCAACCCCACCCCGCCCGAGGAGTCTACCAAGTTTCTGCGGGAGGCTGCCCTTGCAACTTCGGCAGCATCTTAACAACTTGTCCGCCTCCAGCGTCGTTCGGGGCTTCACTTTATCACGCCATCGCGAAAGCTTCATGGCGGCATCTTAGAGCTCCCACGTGCGTCTGATTCAAACCCGTCTTGCTGACTGAGGCTGAGGCGAAGATGAGCCAGGGGCGGATTGCCTTCGTCCGCTCCATGCTATACTCAAATATGTGGGGCTTGAGGCCGCCCAGAGGGAGTTTTATCAAGCATGAGCAAGCGCGTTCGCTTCACCTTAATTCTGGTCACAAGTATTCTCGTTCTCTATACCGTCATCGGATCGGTTCTCGGCGAGAGTGAGTCATCCAACGAGCAGACCTACCGTGATCTCGGTGTTTACAGCGAGGTCCTTTCGCGGATCAAGAGCGATTACGTGACCGAACCCAATCTCCAGGATGTCACGCGGGGCGCGATTCGCGGGCTTCTTGAAGCGCTTGATCCTTACAGCACTTATTTCACTCCTAAAGAGTTTCAAGAGTATCTGGCGCATCCCGATCCGGGTCCGGCGAGTGTTGGGATTTTCCTTTCAAAGAAGTTTGGCTTCGCAACAGTCGTAGCTGTTTTGCCCGGAAGCCCGGCAGATAAAGCAGGCATCAAGCCCGGAGACCTGGTTGATCGTATCGGTGAACGCCCCTCGCGCGAACTTTCAGTCATTCAGCTTGATCGCGAATTGGCCGGCGAGCCCGGTGCGGCGTTGGATGTGTGGGTGGTGAAGGGAGCGCGGGGCGAGCCGCAAAAGATGACCCTGACACGGGTGATCCCACAGGATGCTCCTGTTACGGCCAAGCTTGTGGGTGACGGCGCCGGTTACGTGAGAGTTTCCGCCTTCGACAAAGGTGAGGCGGAAAAAATCTCGGAAAAAATTAAGGAACTTCAAAGCCAGGGCGCCCAGCGCATTGTGCTTGACCTGCGCGATTGCGCGGGCGGTAGCGTGAATGAAGCCGTGGAAACGGCAAGCTTGTTTATCAAGAGCGGCCTGATTGCTTATACCTATGGCCAGCGGACTCCCCGGCATGACATCACCGCCCAACCCTCCGGAACGGTCTTCGACATGCCTTTAGCCGTGCTCATCAACCGTTCCACGGCCGGCCCTGCGGAGCTTGTGGCGGATGCCGTCCTTTGTGACAAGCGCGGAGACGTTGTTGGAGTTCCGAGCTTTGGAGTGGGAGTTGTGGAAAAGACGATTCCAGTAGGCGATGGTTCCGGCCTGCTGCTTTCCGTGGCTAAGTACTACGGACCGGACGGTAAAGCCATTGAGGATAACGGCGTAACCCCGAATGTTCTTTCGCCAACAGAAGATCAAGCCGAGGCCATGGAAGCGGCTGGCCAGACCGAGCAACCAGATCAGTTCGGAACAAAAGCTGACATTCAACTTCAAAAAGCCATCGAAGTGCTGAAGCAGAAAGCTTCACCTACCAAGGCGGCTTAGCTCAGGCTCGGTTGGCTTTTCCATTTCCCCGCCCGGCTGGAACAACTAACGACCGGGTCGTGCCAATGCCTGAAGTTTCGCAGTCAAGATAAGGCAGAGGATTCCCCGGGAACCTGTTTTCTCAAGATTTTCTTGATTGTTGTTTGTGGCTCTTTCCTCCTTTCATTAACATAATTTGAACTTGGCGCGGGCGCTGACTCCGTTCAGAAGGCTTGCGTCCTATACATGCGCCAACATGGGAGCTTGGTCCAACAATCAATCCTCAATCCGGAACATCACTCCGCACCGCCGACCTATTCTGGTTCTATTAATTGCCATCGGCCTCGCGTGGAATGCTTGCAAACCCTCAGTCAAGAGGACTGGCCGGCACGAGGCGCAGGTCCATCACGGAAACATCCTGCCGGTTTTTGTGAGAGCCGTGGAGCGCGCGGGTCGCGAAGACGTCTGGATTAAGAGCCAGGGATTGAGCCTTTCGCTGGAAGAGCGGCCGGCTGCAAGGCGATTTGTAGACGTGGTCGTCACCACCCGCGTCCTCCCGGCCGTGCTCAATGCGATCCGGAGCGAAGCGAGGGCGGCGAGGGTTCAGGTTCGCATCCATCCGCTTGCCGATATATCCGGGAAAGTTGTGGCCACAATCGAAATCGAAGATGGCAAGAAACTGCTTTGCAGCATTCGCTTGGTAGAAGTCCCGCGCATCCTGCAAGCCGCGATTATCATTGACGATCTAGGCCAGAACCTGACCGCGGCCCATGCGCTAGCAGCACTGCGTTATCCGCTCACCTTCTCCATCATGCCCCGAGTTCCTTATGCCCACGAGACCGCGGAAATGGCGCATCGTTCCGGCCACGAAGTGATGCTCCATCTTCCCATGCAGCCGCAACCTTCGTCTCACGCCAGCATCAGCCCCAACGAAATTCGCACGGGCATGAGCCGGGCAGAGGTGGAGCGCACCGTTGAACAGGACCTTGGCGCCGTTCCGTTCGTGGCCGGAGTCAATAACCATATGGGGTCACAAGCGACGACGAATCCCGCCCTGATGGAAAGCGTGATGACCGTGTTGGCTTCGCGCCACCTATTCTTCATTGATAGCCGGACCACAGCGGATACGATCGCTTTGGATGTCGCCCGCCGCCTGGGCGTGCCGGCCTTCTACCGGTCTGTTTTCCTGGACGATTCTCAAAACGTCAACTATACGTTGGGGCAGTTGCGCCAGCTCTGTAATGTCGTGAAGAAACAGGGAGCGGCCATCGCCATTGGTCACCCTTACCCTGCCACTCTCGCTGCTCTCGCTCGTTTCCTTCCCGAATTTGACCGGGAGGAGATCGAACTGGTTCCTGCCTCCCGGCTCGCTCGTTCCCCGGAGTTTGCCCGTCTCTCGCCGCCACCCCGCCGGCGCCAATGATGCCGCGCTTGCCAGCGGCAGCGCTGGGACTGTAACCCACGCATTCCCTTAGTACCAGTACTGTTGCGTCATTCCCTTTACACCGTGCGCCTGGGCATTCTAGCTCCAGGGGGAGTGATGAGCAGAGATCTTGTTCGGAGTTCCGCAACGCCGCAGTCTCCAGCTCATAAGTCGCTCGGACGGCGACTCCGAATGCTTCGCATTCAGAAAGGATTAACCCAAGGTGACATTGAAAGGAGGACGGGCCTGTTGCGGGGGCACGTTTCCCGGTTGGAAAACGGTCACGTGATGCCTTCGTTGGAAACGCTCCAGCGTTTTGCGGAGGCGCTCCAAGTACCCCTGTATTTGATTTTTTATACGGAGGACTTAGAGTCCACCGGTTCCAGTGAAATCCCCGACGAAACCCTGAATGAGATTCTTCAACAGGATGACGAACCGGCTTCACTGCCGGAGGCAAGCTTCCTACGGAAATTGAAGAAAATATCGGCCCGCCTGACGGATGCTGACCGCGAATTACTCTTGATGCTGGTTGAAAAAGTTGCGGGCCTTGTCGAAGACTAGCGATTTCCCACGCGCCTCCCGGACCTAAGTACCATATTTCTTAAATACACTAACGTATTTGATTTGCCCTGCTGAGCC
>CALCEB010000149.1 GCA_937900045.1 uncultured Acidobacteriota bacterium | reverse complement strand
TTTGGCGCCTTGATACCCGCAAAATTAATGCTGAGATCCGCCATCATTAACCTCTTCGCTGGGTAATGGCGCGATTTGCCGTAGCGGCGCTCATAGAGCGCCGCTACGGCAAACAAACCACGCCACTACCGCCGTGGTTAGGCCGTGTGACCACCAGGTTCACCACTACGGGTTTTTGTGGGACGCGAGCCATGCATCAATCCCGCGCGCCGCAGCCATGCCCTCGGCCACGGCGTCCACCACTTCCCTGCCGCCGTTCACGCAATCTCCGCCCGCAAAATACTTGGGATTGCAAGTTTGGTGGGTTTTAGGATCAACCACGATGCGGCCGTTTGCAATCTCAAGGCCAGCAACGCCACCGAAGTAGCTCACCACTGGCTGCTGGCCGGTGGCTTTGATAACCATGTCCACTTCAATTATGAACTCCGTACCCGGAATCCCTTCAACTTTTCCGCTACGGCCCTCGCCATGAACGCGGGTGTGCACACACTCCAGCCCGCGCACGTTCCCATCCGTGCCCAAAATGCGAAGCGGCTGAGTGTTCCAAAGGGGAATGAATCTGTCCTTCTTAGCGAGTTCTTGTTCATAAGGGAAGGCAGGCATGGCGTCCTCGCCGCGCCGGTAGACCAGGTAAACCGATTCCGCGCCCAAACGGCGGCAGGCCGTGATGGCATCCACCGCGGTATTCCCCGCACCAATCACCGCCACCCGCCGCCCCACGTCAACTTGGCTGAACGGCTGCGCCTTGGTTTGCTCGATAAATTCGAGCGCGCCATAAACCCCTTCCAGGTCCTCGCCTGGAATTTGCAGCTCCCAAGTCTCGCCTAATCCGGCGCCGATGAAGAGGGCATCAAAACGCTCTTCCAAATCTTTCAGCGCCAGAGTCTTTCCCACGTCTATCCCGGCATGGAACTTCACGCCCAAGTCTTCAATCAGCTTTACCTCGCGCAAGCTGTCCGGGGCGCGGGTCTTATAGGCTGCGATGCCATAAGTGTTTAATCCACCCGGCAGCAGCTTGCGATCAAAAATCTCAACTGCGTATCCGCGCTGAGCAAGCTCCGCCGCGCAGGCCAAGGATGCAGGCCCCGCGCCCACGCACGCGACGCGCCTGCCGTTGGGCTTGCCGGCGGAAAACAGGCGGATGTCATGTTCGAGGATGTAATCCACCGCATGACGTTGCAAACGGCCGATCTCAACCGGCTTCGCTCCCGTCCCGTTCAGGACGCAGGCGCCTTCGCACAGTTCTTCCACCGGGCAAACCCGCCCGCAACTTTCACCCAGGATGTTGGCGCTCAGGATGACGCGCCCGGCGCCCTTCAAATTGCCCGTCGAGATTTTCCGGATGAAAGTGGGAACGTCAATGGAAGTGGGACACGCCTTGATGCAAGGCGCATCGAAGCAATAAACGCAGCGGGCCGCCTCAATCAGAGCCTGTTGATCCGTGAGCGGCGGATTGATGTCCGCAAAATTCTTCTCGTATTGTTCAGGACGAAGTTTGGGAGCAATGTTACGCATCTAAATCCAATCCGCTTGGACGCAGGTCACTTGGCCGCCCGCCGTTTCATGACGTAGGGGCGGCCCTGGCGGCGGTCCGTGGAAACGCAGTTGCCGCTGTAACCTTACCTCTACGTTTTCTTATTCTATTCCAGACGGCAACTCTCCGGCGCAGCTTGATTTTCAAGAGCCGGAAGCGTCATATTAAACCCTCATTGCTGGCGAGGAGAACTAAACCATGACCTTTGATCGGTTGATCAAGAACGGGACGGTGGTGACGGCGTCGGACACGTTCCGGAGCGACGTTGGAATCGCAGACGGGAAAATCACGGCATTGGGCCAGGAGCTTCCGGCCGATTCCGCCTCTGACGTGCTCGACGCCAAAGGCCTCTACGTCCTGCCCGGCGGCATTGACGTTCATACGCATCTTGACATGCCTTTCGGGGGCACGCAAAGCGCCGACGATTTTGAGAGCGGAACCATTGCGGCCGCATTCGGCGGTACGACCACGCTGGTGGATTTCGCCATTCAGTATAAAGGACAAACGTTGCGCACGGCGCTCGAAACCTGGTGGAAGAAGGCTGAAGGCAAGGCCGCCATCGATTATGGCTTTCATTGCATCGTGACCGACCTGCCGGACGCGCGCCTGGCGGAAATGAAGGCGCTGGCTCGCGAGGGCGTCACCAGCTTTAAGCTTTTTATGGCGTATCCCGGCGTTTTCATGGTGGATGATGGCGTCATCTTCAAAGCCATGCGGGAAGCGGCCGAAGACGGATCCATGATCTGCATGCACGCTGAAAACGGCAACGCCATTGATGTGATCGTGCAGCGCGCTTTGGCCGAGGGAAAGACGGCGCCGAAATACCACGCCCTGACTCGCCCCACCACGGCGGAAGCCGAAGCCGTAGGCCGCGCCATTGCTCTGGCGGAAATGGCTGGCGCGCCGGTTTACATCGTGCACTTGTCCTGCTCCGAGGCGCTTGAAAAAGTGCGCGAAGCGCGTGACCGGGGATTGCCGGTCTATGCGGAAACCTGCCCTCAATACCTGTTTCTCTCGATTGAGAACTTCGACGTGCCGGGCTTCGAGGGGGCGAAATTCGTCTTCACGCCGCCGCTGCGCGAAAAGTGGCATCAGAAAAAGCTCTGGGCTGGCCTCGCCGCCGATCAACTGCAAGTGGTCTCCACTGACCATTGCCCGTTCTGTTACAAGGAGCAAAAAGAGCTGGGCAAAAGCGACTTTACAAAGATTCCCAATGGCGGTCCGGGCATCGAGCACCGCCTGAGCCTAATTTTCACCGGTGGTGTGCACGGCCGGCGATTTTCCGTGAACCGTTTCGTGGAACTTGTTTCAACTGCGCCCGCCAAACTGTTTGGACTCTATCCGCAGAAAGGCACGGTGGCCGTGGGTTCGGACGCGGACCTTGTAATCTTTGACCCGGAGGAAGAGCAGGTGATCAGCGCCCGCACTCATCACATGCGCGTGGATTACTCGATGTTTGAGGGCATCAAGGTGAAAGGCGTTCCCAAGCAAGTGCTGAGCCGGGGGCGGCTGGTAATCGATGACGGAAAGTTTGTGGGACGAGCCGGACAAGGAGCGTTCCTGAAGCGCAGGCCGCAGGGATGAAATGCCAGTAGGAAGGAGGCCGGAAGCTGAAGGCACAAAGCAAAAAGCGGAGAGCAAAAGGCTTTAGCCTGAAGGCTGTTGTCTGATTGCTGAAGTCAGAAACCAGTCGTCAGTAAAATCCGGTTTAGCTGACCTTCTGGCTCTTCCGATGCGCGTAAACCACGTCCAGCTTAACCTTGGTGACTGCGCGAAGCACCAGTTCGCTCACTTCCACTTGGCTTGCCAGGCTGCCGCGCGCTTGGACCAGCACGACGCGGACAATTTCCTCATAGGTAGCTCCGCACAAATTCAAATGGGCCAGCGCCGCTTCCATCGGCGACATGCTGGGGTTGTAAGCGGCGTTTTCCGCATACGGTCCGGTATAAATCTGCCCGCCGCGCGTGGCCAGCGCGATCCCCGCATGGCCCTGACTGTAGGGCGCGTAACTCATCCGGGCTGCGGACAGGGCCACCAGGATCACAGGATCTTTTGACCGGTGATCCAACTCCAGGTCATCTGTTACATGTTGCATCAGGCCGCCCTGGACGTTCAAGTCCAACGGTCCAAAAGCATGGGGAAGAAGATTGGTTAGCGGTTCGGGAGGCAGATGAGGCAGGAACACTTCCAGATTCTTGGCCGTCACCAGCTCGTAGAGGAACTGGCGGCAATATCCACAGGGTGCATAGTTCACGGCTAGCTGGTCCAGCCCGCTTTCACCATGAACCCAGGCATTCACAGTGGCTGCCTGCTCCGCATGGGTGCTGAAGCTTAAAGCCAAGCCGGTGAATTCCATGTTGGCGCCGAAATAAAGATTGCCGGTCATGCCCCGGGCGACAGCGCCTACGTGAAAGTTCGAAACCGGCGTGACCGCGAATTCCTTCGCCACCGGCAGCAGGCGGAGCATCAACTGCCGCTCATCAATGCCCGCAGCTTTGGCGACTTCACCTGCGTCCGCATGCGGAATAACGCTGATGCAGCTTCTCGATTTGAAGAGCTTGGCGAGCGTCGCCCGGGCCGGTTCCGGCAGATGAGTCTGGGCAAGGGCCGCCGCAAGTTTTTCCCGAAGGGTCATCCAAAAGTCCTCCTGATGGGGTGGCGAACCGGGGTGAACTGTTTGCCGAAAGTGAGCATACCATCACTCCCCCTGAAAATTGAATTGATCCGATCGGGGAAAGTAATCCACGCGTGATCCCACTTGCTAGGCACATCAATCGCTTTCTGGTGTTTGAGAGTCCTCCGCATTCGAAATCCATTCAGTAACCGCAGGCAAATCCCATGCTTGACATGAAGTTACTGGACCAATTTATCCTGAGCTTTGTTATAGTTTTATCCCAGTTTATTGCTCGAGTTCTTCTGTGGTTTCAATAAGTCGCGGGTTTGCGCGGCTAAATATTCATTTTTCTCTTTTCACCACTTCCCGGCACTCCGCGCCGGACCTCCCCAAATCTTGACATTGCCAGTTCCGTGGTCAAAGGCCGCCAAGTGTAGAGGCGGATCTCTGCCGTCAAAACATAGCGGCGTAAATCCGCCTCTACGTGCGCCTGTGCCACGGAACTGGCCCCATGGCGGTGGTTGCGATACATCCTTTCAAAGAAGAATGCACCTCTTATGCGCCGACAATCTGAACGTGCTAAAAACTATGTCGCGTAACGTACAGAAATCAAGGGAGAAGCTGGTAGGCGTGGAGGGATTCGAACCCCCGACCGTCGGATTAGAAATCCGATGCTCTATCCTGCTGAGCTACACGCCCTTCGTCGTTATTGCGGACGACCGAGCCTTCGGTAAGCATTAGCGGCGTTGTCTTGCCTTGATGCTACGGGGCCCGGTTGCCCTATTACATCTTGCCGACGCGGTTTGGAATGCGGCGATTCGCTTCCGCGCCTCATCCTCTTCCAGGTGAGTATAGCCTGATGACCTGTCCGCTGCAAAGAGATCCCAAAGCCAGGTCAGGGATACCGGGACTCCTTCAGCCATTCCCGCCCCAGGCTCCACTCGAATCCTTTGTGGATGGATTGCATCTAAGAGTGGTGTTGGTCGAAAGTCGTCGCAACAAGTAAATAAAGCCCAGCCTCTTGAAACGGGTTCTGGGCTATGGGACGCTGGAGGTGGATCATGATAGTTCTGAGAAAAAGCGAAGAGCGTGGCCATGCCAACCACGGGTGGCTCGATACCTATCATACCTTTTCGTTTAACACCTATTACGATCCGGCCCACGTGCACTTTCGCGATTTGCGGGTAATCAATGAGGACCGGGTAGCGCCGGGCCGGGGATTCGGCACGCACCCTCATGAAAATATGGAAATCCTTACCTGCGTGCTTGAAGGGTCGCTTCAGCATAAGGACAGCATGGGCACGGGGTCAATCATCCGGCCTGGAGATCTGCAACGGATGAGCGCGGGGACGGGCGTCACACACAGCGAGTTCAACGCTTCGAGGTCCGAGCCTGTCCATCTGTTGCAAATCTGGATCTTCCCTGAACAAGAAGGACTTGAGCCGAGTTACGAACAGAAAACCTTCCCTGAGTTCGAAAACCAAGGGCGGCTGCGCCTGGTTGCCTCACAGAGCGGACGAGAAGGATCGCTGAGAATTCACCAGGATGTGGAATTATACGCATCGATCCTCGATCCCGGCAAGCTGGTGAACCACGGTCTCGCTCCGGGGCGTCATGCGTGGCTCCAGGTGTCACGCGGCGCCGTTTCGTTAAACGGGTTTGAACTTCGCGCGGGAGACGGGGCGGCCGTAAGCCAGGAAACGTCACTTCAAATTCAAGCTCGCGACAAATCCGACATTCTGTTGTTCGACTTGGTATAAGACCTTGGAGCGACGAACAAAGACCTGGTGGCCATTTCCCATGACAGGAAGATTACAACGTGAGATCCAGCAGAAAAAGGGCTTCCCCAGCGCGCAAGAGGAAACATTTCTCAATTTGCAGCGGACGGCGGATGCCGTGATGAGCGTTGCTGAGGAGGCCTTGAAACCTGTCCGGATCTCCCACACCCAGTATAATTTGCTGCGTATCTTGCGCGGCTCCGGCAAAGGCGGTCTTGCCTGCCGTGAAGTGGGCGAGCGGATGCTGACTCACGATCCAGACGTCACTCGGTTGCTCGACCGTTTGGAATGCCGTGGTTTGGTGACGCGGTCTCGCGACCGCAAGGATCGGCGTGTGATCATTACGAAAATTACAAGGGAAGGACTGCAACTGCTCGAAAGCCTGGACCTCCCCGTATCCGCGGCGGTGCGGAAATCCCTCGCCCATCTTAGCAAGAAACAGCTTCGGGATCTCACCGAACTGCTCGAAGCGGCGCGCTCGTCGCAATAATCTTTGTTCTCTGGATAATTCGTTGTAACGAATATCCTACAAACATCATCTAAAGGATAGCCGGATTCCTAAGAATCCCGGCATCTCATTGGTTTTTTGCAAAAGGAGATGACTCATGCAGGCTAATCTTGAAGCAGTGAAGCGCGCCCAATACACCCACCCGGTTCATGATCTGATCGCAGAAAGGTGGAGTCCTTACGCCTTTTCAAACAAGGCCGTGGAGCCGGAAAAATTGCAGAGCTTGATGGAAGCAGCGCGCTGGGCGGCTTCGTCCTATAACGCGCAGCCCTGGAACTTTGTGGTTGCCACGCGCCAGCACCCGGAAGAATTCGAAAGGCTAACGTCCGCCTTGATTCCCTTCAACCAGGAGTGGGTGAAAAAAGCTCCGGTTCTAGTGTTCTCGGTCGCCAAGCTGAACTTTGACCACAACGGGCAGCCCAACCGTCACGCCCTTCATGACACAGGCATGGCCTTGGCCAATTTGATGACCCAGGCGACGGCGCTCGGGCTTTATGTTCATGGCATGGCCGGATTCGACGTAGAAAAAGCGCGCGAAGTCATGGCGTTGCCCGAAGGCTATGAGCCGGTGGCGGCTTTTGCGATCGGTTACCTTGGTAATCCGCAAGAGTTAGGCGAGATGTTGCGCGGCCGGCATCAGGCGAAGCGCGAGCGCAAGCCGCTGGATGCATTCGTTTACTCCGGGAAGTTTGGCCAAAAAGGCGATTTCCTGAACGGCGCCAGAGCAAGCTCCTAATTCCCATGTCGCACTGAGGGCGGGTTGCCGTCCCCGTAAAACAGGCTTGAACAGTTTGCTCCTTTTACGGAAGAATTTCGTGCCAAATCGCAAGTCTTGCTCTGCGTCGGTGACCGCCTTGACGTAAGGCCGACTGCCTTTTCACAGCTTCCCGAGGATGTTTGGCTTCAAGAAAGCTTCAAAGACTCTTGCGCCGCGATAAATGGCTGAGGCTCCAAGCTCAGTCTCAATTCGTAGCAGCCGGTTATACTTCGCAAGACGCTCGGAGCGCGTTAAAGCACCGATCTTGATCTGGCCGGTACCAGTGGCAACGGCTAGATCGGCGATCGTGACGTCCTCCGTCTCCCCCGACCGTGCGCTCACGACCGTGCAATAGCCGTTTTGTCGCGCCATTCTGACAACTTCAAAGGTTTCAGTAAGCGTTCCAATCTGGTTCATCTTGACTAGGACCGCATTGGCAGTCCCGCTCTCGATTCCTCTCTGCAATCGCCCTGCGTTTGTAACGAAAAGGTCATCGCCAATCAGTTGAACGCGGAAACCCAGCTCCTCTGTCATCCGATGCCAACCGCTCCAGTCCTCTTCCGCCAAGCCGTCTTCGATCGACAGGATGGGATAGCGCCGCGACCAATCCGAAAGGCGCCGGACCATTTCCGCTGCATCAGCCTTTGAGCCTTCCGCTGCCATGTTGTAGCTATCCTTCGACCAGAAGTGGCTCGCCGCCACGTCCACGGCAATCGCCGCGTCGCGCCCTGCAACAAAGCCAGCCTTCTCGATGGCTTCCACCATCAGTTGGAATCCCTGTTCGTTAGTTCTAAGCGCGGGGTCGTAGCCACCTTCGTCCGCCACGCCCGGGCGGTAAACGCCACGTGATTTCAGGACATCTCCCATCGCCCGGTAGATCAATCCCGCGTGGTGGACGGCTTCGGAATAACGAGTGGCAGCAAGAGGAATCACCTGGTAATCCTGGAAGTCAATGTTTCCACCTCCATGCATCCCGCCGCTCATGATGTTAATCATCGGGACAGGTAGTTCCAGAGATGATCCTTCGTTGAGGTAGCGATAGAGCGGGACGTTTGCCGATGCCGCGGCGGCGTGCGCAACGGCCATGGAAACCCCTAGCAAAGCATTGGCCCCAAGCCGGCGCTTGTTGCTGGTACCGTCCAGTTGGATCAGCAGCCTGTCCACGCCGGCCTGGTCACTGGCGTCGAAGCCGCGCAAGGCTTCTGCAATTTCGCGCGTCACGTGGGAAACGGCGCGGAGGACTCCAAGCCCGTGGTAGCGGCCGGGATCGCCGTCGCGCAGTTCAAGAGCCTCGGCCTTTCCGGTGGAAGCTCCGGAGGGGACTATGGCCCGGCCCCGGGCGCCGTCATCGAGTAACACGTCCACTTCCACTGTGGGATTCCCCCGGGAGTCGAGCACTTCGCGGGCGCGAATCTGGCTGATTTCAGGCACGTCTTTCCTTCAACACTGATTGGAAAATACGGTTCAAATGTTGTGGGGGATCGAGCAAGATGCGCTTGGCGGCGGTGCGCACTTGCTCTTTTGTCTCTTCGTTCTGGATATATTCCACCGGCGACTTGCCATCCACGCGAGCCAGCATCAAAGCACCCAGATGGCGCACGGTCATTTGCTCGAAGGCGGCGCCGCCCGTGGGTCCAATGCCGCTGAGAAGTGCATTCCAGAACACTCGGGCCGCATCCAGATAGAGCTCCGAAAACTGCGGCTGATGGAACCCCTTCAATAAGAGGTGGTTCAACAGGAAGCCGGAATCGAACGATGGATCTCCCCAGTGCACCACTTCAAAGTCGATCAAGAAACTTCTACCGCCCAGAACCAGAATATTCTTGGGGCTGTAATCCCCATGCACTAATGCGGTGCGAATCAGCCAAGAGTCTCGCATCAATTCCTGAAGGGCGGACGCCGCTTCGGGACAACGCGCCGCGGTTGTGCGGTAGTAGGGATCAATACGGAGTTGATCGAAAACGGTCCGGTCTTCGAACAGCTTTTGAAAATCAGGGTCTTGCCGTGATTTCACGATAATGCAGGCCAGCAGTTTGCCGGCTTCCGCTGCGACCGCAGAATCAATCTGGCCGGAGAGAAGGAGGTCCTTCCAAGTTGCCGATCCCAGCGGCGCCGCCGTCATGATAAAGATAAAATTTTGACGGTCAATGTGGACAACTTGCGGGACAGAGCCGCGAGGCAAAACGGCGTGGAGGCTCTGGATGGATTCGGCCTCACGGAAAATGCGCTCACGGTTGGATCGCCAATCGTCCTTCACTCTCAACTTGCCCAGGGACTGCTTCACCACCCATCTCTGTTCCCGCCGGGCGGGCCACTCGACCAGCAGCACGACGTTCGAGACTCCTCCTCCCAGCTCGCGGACGCTGATCTGCTCTTGCGGCAAAACCAGACCGGTCTGTGCCAGATAATTTTTGGCATTGCGAGGTGTCAACTGGAATTCACGTCCACTCATCATTTCATCATTAGGAAATCAACCCGACCCTCTTAGAGCCGCCGGAGGAGCCGGATTCCACGCATTTTATAACTTCACAGTTTTGAGAAAATGCAGACTCTGGATGATATTCCGCCGGGAATTGTTGCTTTCGTCTTCCACGTAAAATTGTTTGACTCCGATCTTGAGCGCCTCGCGAAGAATTTCTTTCAAGTCAATCCTTCCAGTCCCCAGCGGCATGTCCCAACTTAAAGGAGCACCACCCGTGTAGTTCTTCACCGGCGGTCCCTTGCGCATGTCCTTCAGGTGGAGCAGCCGGAAGCGACTGGGATAACGCTGCAAGTAGGCAACGGGACTTTCTCCCGCATCGACAACCCAAAAAATATCCATCTCATACTCGACAAAGGAAGGATGAGTCTGGTCAACCAGCATGTCAAAGAGAGGCCGTCCGTGGTAAGGCTGGAATTCGTAACCATGCGTGTGGTGGCCGAAGTGCAGCCCGGCGGCGTGAACCTTTTCGCCCCACGTGTTGTAATCTGCGATGGCCTGCTGGCAAACGGCGAGTGTGAAGGGGCCGTTGTGCGGGATCCAGACGTTGATGATGTGGCTTGCCCCCAGCGTGTGGGCATTTTGAATGACTCCTTCGAGACGATTTTGGCATTCATCGTAGGTAGTCATCAGACTGGTGCAAGGCAGCCCGGCCTGATCGAGCCGCTTGCGAAAGTCCGTAGCCTTCAGGCCATCAAGCTCGGGCGCTTCAATTTCCGTGTAACCCACCTGCTTCGCGTAGCTCAACGCTGCTTCGACGGTTGAAGCGTCTCCGCGCTTGATCTGGTTGCGAAGGCTATAAAGCTCCAATCCAAAAGGCCCCTGAAAAGACAAGGGCGCTCCCTTCGCAAGAATTCCGGGCGATTTGACGGAAGTCATGAGGCCCCAAAACGCGGCGCCGGCTGTTCCCAGAAAATCTCTTCGTGTTGTCATCTTTGCCTCCGCTCTCGGCTGAATTTGCCAGGTTATTCTTATAGCCTATTTTTTGGCTTTCTGTAGAATGGATTTTCCAGACATCCCCCCTAACAATGGAGGGTATCGAGCCCAGACAGCGTGAACTTGCTTGACTGTAAATCGATAGAACTGGAATCCGAGTGGGCGCCCGCTCCAGGAGACCGTTGGAATTGAGGATAACGTGGACATGGAACTCGACCCTTCTTCGCGAAGTTTGGCTGGAAAAGTCGCCCTCATTACCGGATCGAGCCGCGGCATTGGCGCGGGCATCGCCCGAAGCTTTGCCCAGTGCGGAGCCACTGTGGCCATCCATGGCATTGATGCGGAAGAAGCAAGCCGGGCAGCCGCGGACATCCGAGCCTCCGGAGGCGCGGCGAAGATGCTCGAAGGAGACCTTCGGGATGAAGCTCAATGCCGGGATTTGGTTCACAACGCCCTCCGCGAATTCGGGCAGCTCGATATCCTGGTCAACAACGCCGCCATCTATCCTCGCGGCAACATTGAGACTACGCCCATCGCCATGTGGGATGAAGTCTTCGCCGTCAACCTGCGCGCGCCTTTCATCCTTTGCCAGGAAGCCGTTGCTCACATGAAGCCCCGCCAAAGCGGCTGCATCATCAACGTGGGCTCGGTGAATGGCGTTTTCGGTTTGCCGAAGCTGCTGGCCTACTCGTCCGCGAAAGGCGGATTGACGACGCTCACCAAGAACCTCTCAAACTCCGTCACGAAGTACCGGATTCGAGTCAATCAGATCAATCCCGGTTGGGTGCTGACCGAAGGTGAGCGCCACGTGCAATCCGTGATTGAGGGACGCGGCGAAGGCTGGCTTGAAGAAGTCGTGAAGACCCGGCCCTTCGGCCGCATGCTGCTGCCGGAGGACATCGCCCAAGCCGCCCTGTTTCTAGCTACAAGTCCGCTCATCACTGGGGCCATCATCGATTACGACCAGTTGCCGGTGGGCGCGCCGCACGAATTTTGAGGGATGCTCGGAGTGAAAAACAATGGCAATTACCATGATAGGTTGAATCCCGCGCCGCGCCACTGCCAAAGGCGGAGTCTGCCGCCTCGGCATGATAAGATCCTGTTGAGGATTCGCCCGCATGGAGCTGGTTGAACGCATCAAGACGCTCTTCCGCATGTTCTTCCTTTTTACGGTGCTGGTGTGCGTCGCCCTGCTCAGCGCCATCACCACCATTCGTTTGACCATTAAGGGCAATGAGGAGACGCTTCCCAATTTGGTAGGCATGAATCTGGATTCCGCCCAGGCGTTGTCGAGCAGCCTGGGGCTGGTGGTGAAGGTGGAGGACAAGCTCTTCACCGAAAAATTTCCGTCGAATGACGTCATCTCCCAACTCCCGCCGGCCGGGACGCGAGTCAAGGTAGGCCAGCACGTGCACGTGCTGGTAAGCCTCGGCGCGCAACGCGTGGTGGTTCCCGACCTGATCGGTTCCAGCTTGCGTGTGGCGCAAATCCTGGCTGTGCAAAAGGGGCTGACGGTGGGTGACATGGCCGAGGTCTATTCCAACCAAACCGAGGACGCGCAAATCCTGGCTCAGGAGCCACCGCCCTCGAGCACCGAGGTCCGAAGCCCCGCTGTGAATTTCCTGGTGTCGCTGGGTGGAAAGCCCGCCGCCGTACTCTGTCCTAACTTCGTGGGAATGCTGCTGGCCCAGGCTCGCCAGCAGCTCGAATCCTCGGGTTATAAGGTCGGGAAAGTCACTCCTACCCCGCCGGGAGCTGTTGCCTCCGGCACGATTCTGGCGCAGTCTCCCACTCCCGGAAGCAAGATCTCGCCGGGAGATACATTTGATTTCCAAGTGGCCCCGTAAGCTGGGCAAATCGTCCATCCTCATTTCCCAAGCCCTCCGGCGCCATCCCCGAACCCTGAAATCATATAGTTCAACTCCTCTTCAGGCCCTTTCAAAAGCCCTCCGCAAACGGCATGAGGAGGGGCGGGCAGGCGAAGAAGGGCAGACGCGCAATTTGGGAGACAGCCTGACGAAGGTTCTTCTCTTCCGTTGGCTCCAGCGTCATGACAAAAGGCAGTGCCTTCTTGGAATGCGCGGGCTCCTGCATCACCGAATCAATATTGATCCCGTGCCGCGCCAGAATCGAGCAAACCTTTGCCAGAATTCCGGGCCGGTCCTTCACCACCAGACGCAGATAGGCGGCGCTGGTCCTTTGGCCGGACGGCAGCACCTTTCCCCGGTGCCACTCCGTGTATCCCAGCGACTCCCGCGCGCCTCCCGATAAAATGGCGCGCGCCGTCTGAACCACGTCGGAAACCACCGCCACGCCGGTCGGCTCGCCTCCCGCTCCCCGGCCTGTGATCAGTGTATGTCCTCCCTTGTCGCCTACCAGCAGGATGCCATTGGTCGAACCGGTCACCGCGGCCAGCGAAGCGGAGCGCGGAATCATCATTGGACGGACAGAGATCTCAAGGCGGCCGCCGGTTGAGCGCCGTGCCCCCGCAATCAGACGAATGGTGTGATCCAGGCGGTGGGCATAGGCGAAATCAACGGGCTCGATGGCACGGATGCCTTCCGCCGGAATCTCCTTCACCGCAATCACCTGCCCGAAGCAGATCATGGAAAGGATGGCGATTTTGTAGCGAGCGTCAAAGCCTTCGACGTCAAACGTGGGATCCGGCTCGGCGAAACCTTGCCGCTGGGCTTCCACCAGAGCTTCGGCGAAGCTCGAATTGCGGCGCTCCATCTCCGTCAGGATGAAATTCGTGGTGCCGTTCAGGATGCCGTAGACGGCCGCAAAGCGCTCGCCGGACAATCCCTCGCGGATGGCGTGCAGGATGGGCGTTCCTCCCGCCACGCACGCTTCAATACCCAGATTGACGCGGGCGGAGCGGCTGAGCACGGCAAGCTCCATGCCATGTTCGGCCACCACTTGCTTGTTGGCCGTCACCAGATGCTTACCCGCGCCGAGTGCCGCTCGCCCGATGCTCAAGGCCGTGGCCTTTTCACCCACCATCTCAATCACAATATCAATTTCCGGATCAGCCACCACTTCTTTCCAGTCTGTCGTGATTTCCACGGGCGGCTTCAACCAGGAAAGGTCCTTGGTGTAGATGGTCCTGGCGCAAAGCGTCTTGAGCTCAAGGCGGCAACCGAGGCGGCGCTCAATCTCTTGTTGGTGCTCGAGGAAAACCTTGGCCGTTCCGGTCCCCACCGTCCCCACACCAATCAGGCCGATGCGGATGACTCGTTTTTGTTCTGGTCTTTTCATGGACTCCTAGATGGTCTTAGCGCTCGAGCCTCATATAGCAAATTTCATGGAGATCGAAATCGCGAACTCCGGGATTTTGCAATTTCCTATCACAACATCGAATGCGCCTTGCGCGCAACCCAAAGCATTCGCCCAAGGCCGATCCGCCTGAACCTCCTTTTGAATCTGCAATAGTACGATTTTTAGCGCCATATTGTGATTGATAGCAAACGACATTCCCGGTTCGGTCCCAATTCCTTCCGTTCCGAATTGTCTTGACCCAGGCCCGTTCACTTTCTCAGACAATTAAATTCCATGACAGGAAGTTACCACAGCAAAGTGAGACAAGGGAGACAGGTGGGACGGGTGAGACAAAAAATTTTCTGCCGTAAAAATTGCCCATTTATTGGCCCTATCCGGAACAAAGCCGGGCAAAAGGAGTGTTGGGCAAGTCCCGGGGCTATCCTTGCCAGTAGGACCGGCGAACCCGTTGTTTTGGCGCTGAAGGAGAAGACGGAGGAGGCGGGAAAGAAGAGCGCCTGAGGATCATTCTAACGCTAGAAGATTCGGTGTTATCATCCGGGAGTGACCTATGAGTGGCACCCGGCTAAGGCGGCGCCGAACCAGCGGCCCAAGCGGAGGGATTCTGGGAAATAGCGCGGCCCGGCGTTGTGATGCCTCGACAGGTAACGCCGACCCACAGAGGGTCCACGCTACCAGCTTGGCACTGTCGGCTTGTCGTGTACAATGGAATCAATTCCCGGTTAGGGGGTTCCCATGCGGAACGAATTCACCGCCATTTTTGAGCATGACGGCGAGTGGTACATCACTTACTGCCCGGAGATTCTGGGCGCCAATGGCCAAGGGCGAACGAAAGATGAGGCGCGTGCAAGTTTGGCCGAGGCCATCGCACTTATTTTGGAGGACCGGCGTGAAGACTCGTTCCGAGGCCTTCCTGCCGAAGCCGAGCGCGACACGGCGATCGTCGAGTGAAGCGGAGCGTCCTGCTCCAGCATCTCCGAAAGCATAGTTGCTGTCTCAAGCGCGAGGGGCGGGCGCACTCGCTGTGGACTAATCCGGCAACGGGTGCTGTGGAGGCCATCCCGCGGAACATTCTACACATCATCCAGCTTGTGCTGAAGCTCTGCTTATTAGCCTCAATACTGTTCACTTAACAATTCTTATGCACCCTGCGACTTTAATTCGAACCTTCGGGCAAGCCCCTCGCGGGCGCAGCGGAAAGTTACTCATCTTGCGCTTCACGCCGCGCGGATTGCGACGCCACCGGCTCGAGACCTCCCGCTCCTGCAGGATTCCGCTCAGCACCGCTTCATGGAACGCCGTTTTCCCCCCAGGGGGAAATAGCGCCGTAGAGGGGCAGCTTGCGGCGAATCACCCGGACGGCGTGAACGAACGAGAGCCGGTCGGGGTCTTCGCCCGCCTGCAGCGCCGCCTCATGCATCAGGCCACGGATGGCAAAGTGGGCCAGCAGCAGCCCGTAAAATTCCTGCCGCACCAAGTCCGGGGTCTTGCTGCGCAGGACCATCCGGGCTCCGCGCCGGTGGGTCTTGAGTTCATCCAGGGCCCCCTCGATCTCCCACCGTTCATGGTAAAGCGCCGCCAATTCCTCGGCAGGCCCTTCGGCCGGATCCAGGATCGTCGTCACCAGGCGGTAGACCGGCTCAGCGTCCGCGATGCCCGCCAGCCGGAGGTTTGCATGAAGGCCTGGTGTGAGGGATAATTAGGCGCTCAGATTGGTGTTGAATAGTTACCAGGCAGGGATGGTGCCCTGCAGCAGCCGCGACTCGAGACAATGATTGCAGTGCTGATGTGGCGAGATTCGGGCGGCGGGCGGGTGGCACAGACATCGCTTTCTGATGTCTGCAAATGCCTGTGTCAATAGCCGCATCCGCGGGAAGAAACTTCCTTGCACGCGGTTTTTCAGCGATTAGGAAGAGATTGCGATCAGAGAGCATCCTAATCTGAAGGCCACACATGCCTTCGGACTTGCAGCCGGTGTCGCAGTACAACTAGCCGTTGAGCCCCGGAAATGCGAAGTGCTACGCACGTTGGATTCATCCGCCGCATTGCGATAAACGGAATGACCTTGCTTCCTTTCGCTTGCGGACAATTATTTGCCCAACTTGGTCAGCATCGGTGGGTGGCACTGCGCTACGACAGTCATCGCGTGTTGGTTTACTTCCAACTGTTGGGCGGCGCTAACAATGTCGTCGCGGAGGTACAGAACAACGGCGGCCGGTTAGCGGATCCTGACACCAAGGTCAAGATACCGATATTTGAGTTAACCCCCGGCCAAGTTGGTCGTCTGCGCGGCGCGATCGACGGGTTTCCGCCCCGCTTAGGAGTCAGCTATATATTGCTGCTCGGCCATGGCCAAAGGGCAAAGGCTACCTCCACAACCCTTATTGGGAGCATTGGTGGCTCCAATCGCTACGTCGGGTTCCTGGCAACAGTGGCTGCTCCCGACCTGTTAAGGTTCCAATCTACCGGCGAGCAGTACTACGTGCTTTGCGACTATTTTGCCTGTGGGCAGGCTCAATGGTCCAATCCTTCAGTGGCCGCCGGTATTTCCCACCGGGTAGTTCCGGCGGCCATTCAAGCTCAAATGCGCACGATATTGGAGAAGAGGTTGGATAGGGAATTGCCGCGAATCCTTGCTGACCCGCGCACATACTCCCATGCAGGGCCGAGGACTCGTACTTTCTGGAATCCCCTCGATGCCGCCTTGCGAGCCGGGAAGGGCAGGCTCATGTTCAAGGCGCAGAGGGTGCGGATTGTGGACGGAGTGCGTTACTACGTCCGGGCGCAGTGGGATGTTCGTGGAACACCAGCTTTCCTCCTGACCGTGTGGATGGCGCCGGAGCCGGCGCTCCACATTGTTTCTGTCGACAGCACATCGGCGCGGACGATGCGCCTTCCTGAATGCGGTAAATCCCCACCGGGAATCAATAGGACTGATGAGTTATTGAACGCGGTAGACTTGGGTAAAGGCAGGACCGGGATTGTGGCTCTTAAGTGGAGCTACGAGGGCTTTAAAGTCGAGCTTTGGTACTATTGCGACCAAGGACTGCTACCGGCCGGTGCCGGATTCGGTGACGGAGGATGAGTCCCGCTTAGTGATGCTAAGCCGCTGGGGAGACCGGGATGCGGAAGACCCGACTGCCGGGTCCGGAGGGAGGCGAACCGAGTCGTTCGGTTCTCACTACGGCCACCACTGGATTTCCCACCACGACCGGCCAATGTTGGGAAAAGATGGCCATCCACTTCTTCGTGGTGAGAAATCAAAACTGTTACTCATTATCGCTCGTTCACCGGCGCCCAGGTGAATGGCTTCCATTCCTTCTGCAGAATCCTGCAATGGTCGCAGTCGAAAGACTTCAGGGCTTCACCACGGCCTTCGATCCGGCCTGGCGCAATACTTGAAATCTCGGTGCGCGTCAGGATGTGGCACCAATGGGTGGGAGGCGCATGCCCCGCGCTTCCCGGCCCGCAAGAGAAGGGCAGGTAGCTCCGCGTGGTCCCGATCCACTTGGATCCCACGCGGCGGCATTCTGTACGGACGTAGGCTCCATGCTGCTGCATCGTCTTGGGAATACTGATCCACACGGCGGTAAAAGAATTGGCCGAGACCTGGATGCGATATTCATTCTTGGTCGTCTCGGATTTCCACACGGCCGGAATGGACGCCATGGGATGCGGACTTGAATGAATAGCAGGTAGTGTCCTGCGAGGCAGAGCGATGCCACACAAACCCCCAGACAGGAGTGAGCTTGCCAAAACCAACATCCCGAATCTTCGCGCCTGCGTCAAGTGTCCCTCCATCAAGCCGCCTGTTTCCGGAACAACATCTTCTGCAACTAAGTTTGGAGGTTGGCCAGCGGCAATCCCAAAGACCCAGCGTAAGCGGGCTGCGGCAGGAAGTCAATAATTCGTTAACATCTTATTGATAAATACGAACTGTGTCGGACCAACTTCCAGGTACGGCCAGGACGAACGCCCGGGGATCGTAATAGCGTTGCACCAGGCTCAAAAATCTGCAAAAAATCTACATAGTGGAAGATTTTTTCCATTTGCGCGCCGCTGATTTCTCTAAATCCTTTATTTTCAAGGCGAGAATTTGGAATCAGGATTGCACACACCCCCTGGGGATTCTGGGTCATAAGATTTGGAAAGTTGGACACGAAACCTCTACAAGCGAAGAAAGGAATAAACCCCATGCGTAATATACTGATAGCGTTACTAGCTTTTTCAATAACAAGTGTGTCTGCTTTATGGGCAGACTCTACCCTGCATATAGGTCCTGGCGCCGGAACGACTTGTGCCGAGGGATGCGCAGGTGACCCCAATCTTATCGGTAACGGTGCGAATGTTGATATTTTCCAGGAAAGTGGGGGTGCGAAGAATCTCGTGCAGCCGCTCTTCTTGATTATCGGCATTCCGAACGATACCACCAATCTTTTCGCCTCTGATCCCATCAGCGGGGTCACCTTCTTCAATCCGTACCCCGGTGGAAAAGGAACGCCGGGTAGCTCTGCCTTTGCAACCGCAGGAATTTACGGTCTGAAAAGTCCCGTTGTGGACGGCTTCTTCGGTGACATGGGACCTGGTTCAGAAATCTATAGTTTTCTGACGTTGCAAGGTCCCACCAATAAATCCAACAGCTTCACCAACTGGTCCGCCGCCGATCTTTCCATCAACGGGATTACGGCCACGGATTTCGGTACTTATGTCTTCGCTCTCAATGGAGCGGAACTCGGTCCGAAGGGACTGGTTGACATCATGATCGCCGGAGGGCTTCCGCTGGGATCATTTGTGGTGGGTTACGGGCAGACCGCCAACGGCAAGGTGTTTGACACACCTTTCACCGAAGCTGGTTTGACCTCGAGCACTACTAGCATCCCTGAACCGGCTTCCATGCTTTTGTTTGCGACTGGATTGTTGGGGCTGGGCGCCGCCCTTCGCAGACGGCTTGGAGTCTAGGATTCTCCCATTTTTGTGTGGGGCGCACGCATCATTTTCTGAAGCATGCGGATCGCCTTGTTCTGAGCATAGGGTCTGGCACAAAAGTCGAAGTGTCCCCAGGATCAGAGAATCTCCAACTGGGCCAAGGCCAATCGCCAAGCCGCCCCCCACCCGCCACTCACTGACATTGGCGCTACAGCCGGATTTTGAAGCGTTCCACCATGCGGTAAAGCGTCTTGCGGCTGATGCCCATGATGTGTGCAGTCTTAGCTTTATTCTGGTTGGTCATTTTGAGGACGTGCATCAGGTACCGTTTGTTGATCTCATCGAGTGACGGCAAATCAGCATGGATATCTTCCATGGCGGTTTTCTTAGGGGCTTCGACCCGGAGCTTGGGAGGAAGATCCTCCGGCATGATAATGCCAGAGCGATTCAGCGCCACCGCCGCTTCCAGCGCATTTTCAAGCTCGCGGACGTTACCTGGCCACTCGTAGCTCACCAATCCGGAAAGCGCCTGCGGAGAAATCGCGTATGCCGTGCCCTGCTCACTGCCCAGCTTTTTCAGGAAGTGCCCTGCAAGCAAAGGTATGTCTTCCAATCGCTCGCGAAGCGGCGGCAGGCTGATCTCCACCACGCGAAGCCGGTAATAGAGATCGGCCCGGAACCTCCCCTGTTCCACCAGGTCGCCGAGGATGCGGTTGCTGGCCGCGATCAACCGCAGATCGAGCTTGAGCACCTGATTGCTGCCAATGCGCCGCACTTCCTGCTCTTCGATCACGCGCAGCAGCTTCACCTGCAGGGCGGGACTCATCTCCGAAACTTCGTCCAAGAACACCGTTCCGCCACTCGCTTCCTCCAGGATGCCGCGCTTGTTTTCGTAAGCTCCGGTAAATGAGCCGCGAGCGTGCCCGAAGAGCTCGCTTTCCAGCAGGGACTCGGTGAGCGCGCCGCAGTTAACCGGGAAAAAGCTCTTCGTGGCGCGCAAGCTGTTATGGTGGATGGCCTTCGCCACCAGTTCTTTTCCGGTGCCGCTTTCGCCATAGAGCAGCACAGTAGCGCGCGAGTCGGACACCATGGCGATCTTCTTGTAAACTTCGAGCATGGCAGGGCTGGTGCCGACCAGGCTCGAAAGCTGAACCTGGCTGCCCAGTTGCCGTTTCAGGCTGCGGTTCTCCCGCACCAGGCTGCGGTTCTCCACGGCCCGGGCCACTTGCAGCACGACTTCACCAATTTTGAAAGGCTTCGAGATGTAGTCAAAGGCTCCGGCCTTCACCGCTTCAATCGCCGTCTCCATCGAACCAAAAGCGGTAATCAGGATCACTTCCGACTCGGGCTGGATTTCCTTGTAGGCGCGCAGCACGTCGAGCCCGTTCTGGTCGGGGCCCAGACGCATGTCACTGATGATGACGTCAAACAGTTCCTGTTGCCCCACTTTCAACGCTTCTTCAGCGCTGCCCGCGGTGAAGACGTTGTAGCCTTCCTCGCCCAGGACCTCGCGCAGAAGATCACGGGTGTCCGCATCGTCATCCACCACCAGAAGATTGGCTTGGCTCGGGTAGGCGTCCTTCAATCTGAAGCTCCGTGATGGGTTTTCGAATTATCTGTAGCGGCGCTGCCCTCAGCCCCGGGAGCACGGGCAATCCGCCCGCGAAGTGGAACTGCTGCTCCAGGGGCTTGCTCTCACGATCGCGCCGAGCCCACCATCGATCCCGGGGCAAGCGGCGCCTCTACACGGTCCCGGCAATCCACCGGCAGTGAGATGGTAAAGCACGTACCCTCGTGGGGTTTGCTTCGCACGTTGATATCGCCGCCGTGCTGCCGGATAATCTGGTGGCAGATGGCGAGTCCCAAGCCAGCCCCGGTCCCCATCCGTTTGGTGGTGAACATAGGGTCAAAAATATGGCTAAGGGTCTCCGCAGCAATCCCTTCACCCGAGTCCTCCAGCTCCACCACCACCTGGGAGGGATCGCCCTGTGCGGCGCGCCTTAGCCGGATCTTTAATAAGCCGCCGCGCGGCATGGCATCCATGCTGTTGTTAATCAGGTTCAGGAATACCTGCTGTAAATATCCGGCGTCGCCATAAATGGGAGGACAATCTCCTACACACTCGGAGTGCAGATCAATTTTTTTCAGTTCCAGCACGGGCGAGGAGAGCACGGCAGCTTCCTCGATGACGTGGCGCAAGTCGATTCGCTCCAGATGCAGCTCGAACTTGCGCGTCCATGAGAGAAGTTGCTTCACGGTGCGTACGATGTTTTCAATCTGTTTCTCGATAATGTGCAAACGGCGGTCAAAGCCTTCATCGCCGGTCTTGCGGCGGGCCATCAACTGCACGTGGCCGGAGATGGAGTTGAGCGGCGTGCCGATTTCATGGGCGAGGCTCGCGGCAAGCTGACCCGCCACGGCCAGCCGTTCGGAACGGGCCAGGCTCTTTTGGGTTTCAAAGAGCTCCTCGTTGATCCGCGTCAGCTCGACATTGCGATGCGCCAGTTCGGAAGTGGCTTCCCGCACCTTGCGGCCCAAGTCGCTATTGAAATTTTCAATGCGGGCGAGCATGCGGTTCAAGTGCCCAGCGAGTTGGCCGATTTCATCCTGGCTCTGGACTCTCGCCCGCACGTCCAGTTGCCCGCCCTCGGCCGCCTCCATCACCCGAATCATTTCCTTCACCGGACCCCGTACGCTGCGCAGGAAAAAGCCATGGACGATCAGGATCAGAACGGCCAGGCTGGCCAGCATTAGCAGCAGGTTGCCTTCCACAATATCCTGGGTGATGACGTTGGACCGGAGCTTTGACACCTTCAGGTTCAGGCATCCAACGATGTGTCCGTCGGCCCGCAAGACCGTGCCAATAATCCAGTATTTTCCGTGGGGCGTTTCGATGGTGTACTGGTCCTTGTCGGCCCGCTCATATTCATGGAGGTGCTGGCTGGCCCAAGCGGTGTCATTGATGCCGGGAATATTATCCAGCTCGAGATGCGGCCCGGCAGGATCGGTGGAGGCAATCAGCGTGTGCTTGGGATCGTGAAGATAAACGTCAGATTGTTTGACGCCGGGAACGTCGTGCTGCATCTGCTTCAAGATTCGGACAAGGGTCTGAGGGTCATTGAGAGCGTGCTCGTTCACCAAGTTATGCGCGGTAAGCCTCGCCTGGGTACAGGACCGGCGGTAAACCTCCTCCTCCACCGGTTGGCGCGTGAAGAACATGGCCAGAACCGTGGAAATGCCGACCAAAACAACAACCGCGGAGGCGAAAATAATGATGATCTTGGTTAACAGACCGAAACGGTTGGCCATCATAAGCTATTGCCTGCTTTGTATTTAACCACGGACTGTAGCAAAATGCAACCTGCCGGCATGACAGGTAGTGACGCAGTTTGCTGTAGCGGCGCTCGGAGCCTGCCCTGACAGGGAGCGCCGGAAACCGTTGAGGATACAAGGTCGGCGCTCATAAAGCGCCGCTACAGCAAAGAAACTGAGTCACTATCGCATGACAAGTCTGGGTTGAA
>CALCEB010000148.1 GCA_937900045.1 uncultured Acidobacteriota bacterium | reverse complement strand
GAACCCGCGACGTCCAGCTTGGGAAGCTGGCATTCTACCGCTGAATTACTCCCGCGGATGCTGCTTGACAAAAACAATCTAGCAGAAACGCTGCGGCGAAACAAGCTCGAATCGATGACGAGTTCCATCAGCCGGCGCGCTTCAGAAAGCCGCGCGGATTAAATGTAGCGATAAAGAGCTCGCATCCAAGATCGATCTGAAAGCGTGTATCCTCGCGTAGAAATTGTTCCACCGCGCCCATTGGTCCATTGATGTTGCCCAACCCGTCGCCAGCGCGGAAAAGGTCCGTAGCGGTATCTTCAACGACCAGATATCCCCCCTCTTTTACGAACTTGGCATAAGCCCGGAGGTCCTTCAACACGTGGTCACGGCTGTGGTCACCGTCATGAATTACCAGGCCCTGGCTGCCCTCCGCAAACTGCTCCACGCGGGCCAGCGTTTCCTGCCGTGAGCTGTCTCCGGTTACAAGCTCAATCCGCGAGTGCCGTGGCTGAAAGATGGTGTGGTCAATATCGACGGCAATGACCTTGCCAGCGCCTAACATGTCAAGCAGGTGCGCAAGGTACAATGTGCTGCCGCCTTCAGCGTTACCGATTTCGATGATGATTTCTGGGCGAACCTGGTAAATGATCTGCTGGTAGACCCAAGCGTCCAGCACCATTTTTCGCGCTTTCACTCCCATCCAGGAAACCTTGTCGAACACCACCTCCTTGTGATAGCGGATCATCCAATCTCGCAGGCTGCAGCCCCACCGCCGGCGGTAGTAACCATCCATCGGGCGAAGCCAGGTCGCAACCTTCTGAAAAAAGAGCCGGGGGTTCTGGCGGAGCAGCGCAAAATTGCGCGCCAGGTGTGACTCGCCCTCGTGGCCAAAATAGGAGTGCTCGCCGTTTCTGCCTTCGCCAAAGCCGCGTTCGTTCATTAGCTCAGGTAGCGCCTTTGCTCTAACCTTAATCGATCCAACTCACAAGCCGGCCTTGTGGGAGGCAGGCTCCCACAAACTCATTCTATCATGGTCTTCATCGAGTCATGCGAATGCCGCCAGCGGTCAAGGGAGGGTTTGATTCGAAGCATTTTCAGGTCTTCTCCCATAGGCATAAAAGCCAGTGGAGAATGCCCTGCTGTGAAGATGCCAGGGTGAAACCCGGAAGGCGAGGGAGATCGAAGAGTTGGCCGCGCGCGCGGCATAATAAACCAGAGATCGCAGTGGTCCGGGCCAATTCCTCAAGTATGCCCAATCGGAATCCGTGCCCAGGCTGAAATAAAACGAGCCAAGGTATCCCGTCTTGACAGCTTCGATACCTGCGTGATGGAAGGCTTCGCTCAACTCCGCAGGGCCAAAGACTCGATGCCGGGCGAGCAACAATGGCGCCAGCCTCCGCAGTGATTTTCCATAAACGCCTTGCAAATTCGGAGAAACCAGCAGCAGCATCCCGCCCGGCCTCACATAGTTCAAATGGATTTGCACCACCGATTGCAAATCGTCAAAATGTTCGATCAGGCCCAGCGAATAAACCAGGTCAAATTGCCCGGACTGAATCGATGTCTGAAGAAAATCATCGCAGACGATGCCGCCGCCGGTTCCCTGCATGTGGAAATTCTCAGCCACCAACCGGCAACCGCCGAAGGAATAGTCGATGCCGGTAGCCCGGAAGCCCTCGTGCTTCGCCAGGTAAGGCAGGATGAGCGATCCTCCCGCTCCCACTTCAAGAACCCGCGGATTCCGGCCGGGCGTAATCCGGCGCAGCAACCTGACCAACTCAAAATCGTAATCCCGGTAGAGGATCAGCCGCCGCGGCCGCTGCTTTTTCCAAACGCTCCCTTCCCAATATTCGACGTTTGTCAGACGCTTCATGGATGCCGCGATTTTAGCCTGGATTATTAATGAACTTCTATTGAAGGAATGGAAGGGGACGGTTTTAACCGTGTCCTGGGGTTCCCACATTTCCGGAGTCTGGGAGTTTCAACCAATCCTCCCGTGCTGTCATTCGGAGCGCCTCGCTGTCATCCTGAGCGGAGCGAAGGATCACTGTATTTGATCTTTTCCCCGGCAGCGAACTGGAGACTTTACGCAGAGTTTACCCTGAGCGAAATGCCGGGATTCTTCGTCGCCTGCGGCTCCTCAGAATGACAGGACGGCAGGGTTTTTCCACAGCCTGCTACGCTTTCCAAGCTCCGGTGAGCGCTGCTTGAAGAGATTGTGACAATTCATAGCCCAGCAATTGCATCACGGATCCCCATCTGGTTTCAATGAGACGGATGGACGTCTCAGACAATTCGCGCTTCCAGTCGCCGGATCTGGCCGACCGCACGAACGGCAGATCATGCCGGCTGTTGCGCGTCGCCGACCATTTTCGAGACTCTTTCTTCTCCAGTTTTCGCAACCGATCTGCCGCACTGAGGGTGATTGCCTTGGCGATCCGTTCTTCGTCTGCGGCGAGATTCAAGAAGGCCGCCACGCGGCCCAATTCGGAAGCGGTATTTTCAAGCAGGTCCTCGTAGCGGACCAGAAGGAAGTCTTCCCTGCCTTTGCACATTCTGATCCAGCTTAGGACATGGTCATCCCACGGCCCGTACTTCGCCTCAAAATCTTCCCGCATGAACCGGGGAACATACGCCTCAATCGAGTAGTTATCCGGCAGCTCGCGGAATTTGATGAGGAAGTGATAATAGGAAACCGCGATGTCCCGCGGGTCGCGGACGAGGTAAACCACCCTTCGATGATGTGAGAAAAAACCCTCGTGACTTTTCAGGATACGGGGGCGCGAGATGCGCCGCAAAAGGTGATCGGGGTTGTGGTAGATGGATGGCACACGCGACTCGATATTGGCAAAAGTCACTGGATGATCCGGGTCGACGAGGTTTCCCACCAGGAATCGCAGCCAAGTGTTTCCCGATTTCGGATAGGCCACCAGACAGATATCATCAGTGAACGGGGTATACTGCCGCCCCGCCAATTCCCTTCGAAGAACGATCCGCCCGATTTTTACCAAAGGACGGCGCAAGCCACCCTCCAAGGTGGTCTCTCCCATAGGATATTTCCTCCGGTTGAAAGCACAGGATAGGCCAGAACGTGCGAAGTTTAGCACACTGGACGAGCTGTGAATGTAATATTGTCGAAAAATGTGGCGGGAATATCAGCGGTTGGCCAGAGTCTTAATATCTCCCAATCCAAACAACCGTTGGTCAGCGGTCGCTAGGGTCAGATCCAGAACAAGGGCGGTGGCCGCCAGAAAACGGTCCGCCGGATCCGGATGCGGCAAGGCCAACTGTTGCGCAGCCAGCACGATTTCATGCGTCAGCGGCGCCTCGCGCAGGTGCGCCGTAGCCTGGTCCAGCCAGTCTGCCAAATCTCCGGACAAACGAATCCTGCCTTTGGCATTCAACAGGAGGGCTTCCCAGGTGCTCACTGGAGACAACCAAAGCTCGTTGTTTTGATCCTTCAATTCTTTGCGGAGGCGTCGCCCGATGCGGGCAGGTTCCGCTAAACTCCACAGCCAGATATGCGTATCAAGCAGCAGTTTCAATCGCGCAGCACCTCCCAGTCCGTGTCCTCAATGACCGGAGATACAACGTCACCCCGGATCTCCATAACATCCGCCAATGAGCCGAGCCAGTCCGCTGGTTCCGAAGCAGGTGAGGGAGGAAGCACCTCGGCGACAGGCTTGCCGAAGCGCGTAATGCAGATGGGTTTTCTCGTCTGGCGCACCTGTTCGAGCAGGGCCAAGCACTTGGCTTTGAATTCGGAAATCGCCACCTGTTCCATGTATTTGCCTCCAGAACTATTACAGCATACTATAGTCAACAAATATGGTCAACTGCCTTCTAGCGGTCGTAGCGCAACTCGAATGCTGTAGAGCCGCCCTGTAAGCGGCTGCACACGCCGGTCGCAGACCGCCGCTACAGCAAACAAACCACGCCATTACCCCCACGAGGGCCGGGCCGCATGCTGTCGGCGCTTGATGTATAATACTGCACGGTCGCCAGATGTGTAGGACGGATGGGGAGCTCAACCTTTTCCTCCGAAGTTGGGCCACCTCGCACGTGCGGCCATTTGACTCCTATGAAAACTACCCTTGTCGGCAGGCTCGTGTGCCCAGCCTGTAAAAGTCCTCTTAACCTCCAGGTAATATCGCGTCATGGGAAAGAGGTAGTCGATGGAAAGCTTCTGTGCGGTGGCTGCCGTCAGGATTACCCAATTCGCGGTGGGATTCCGCGCTTTGTAAAGAGTGATTCCTACGCTTCCTCTTTCAGCTTCGAATGGAAGCGGTGGCAAAGAACACAGTTTGATAAGCCCTCTCGAAAGCTTTCAGCGGAAACGTTTGTCAGCTCCACTGGCAGGAGTCCCCAGGATCTGACGGGCAAATTAGTGCTGGAAGCGGGCTGCGGGGCGGGCCGCTATCTGGACGTCCTGACTCGAGCTGGCGCGGAAGTTATCGGTGTTGATCTGAGTGAAGCTGCGGAGGTCTCCTACAAGAATGTAGGTGGCCAACCGAATTGTCACGTGATTCAGGCGGACGTTATGAATCTTCCCTTTGCGCCCCGGACCTTTGATTTTGCCTACAGCATTGGCGTGCTTCACATCACTCCGGACACGCGGAAAGCGTTCCTCAAACTTGCTGAGGTCTTGAAACCTCAGGGCGAGGTGGCCATCTGGGTTTATCCGCTGCACCGCCTGGCGGATGCCCTTGACTATTTTCCCGGCCGTGCTAACGAAATCTTGGGGATCGATGTCCGCTACCGCATTCCCAGAGGTTGGGAAAAGGTGGCTCGTTTCTTTGCACCGGCGTTCGACTGGACCACGGAAACTTCTACCGATGCACAGCGGATGATAACCCGCCGCCTGCCCGTGCGATGGCTCTACGCGGCGTGCCACGTCGCAATCCCCCTCTACCACCTATTTCGGATCCCGTTGTTTTATCCCTTGCGTCTTGTCACCAAAATTTCAATGGCGCCTGAGCCGGAATGGCGCGTTCTTGACACCTTTGACTGGTACTCCACGCGTTACTGTTGGAAGCACACTTTTCGGGAGATGGAGACCTGGTTCCGGGAGGCCGGACTCAAAGGGATCGAGGTCTGTCCTCGATTGGTGGCCATGCGGGGCCAGCTACCATCCTGAATCGCCTGCTCTTGGCGTTCAACAGTAGAGCTTCCCAGGTCCTCACCGGAGACAACCAAAGCTCATTGTTTTGATCCTTCAATTCTTTGCGGAGGCGGCGCAGTAGCGCCGCCGGCTTACTTCGTTGTGTATGGTTTCCGGCGCTCATAGAGTCCCGCATCGGCGAACTGCGCCACGCCCTGGTGAAAAACCAGCACGAGGCGCTATGATGGGCTTGTCACTCATCACTTGTCACTCGTCACTGTTCTCCTATATGAAAACCTTTTTCGGCAGCCGCCTTGTCTGCCCATTTTGCAAAACTTCTTTGACTCTCCAAGTCGCATCCCGCACCGGTGACGAAGTGATCGAAGGCGCACTCGAATGCCGGGACTGCCGGCGCTCATATCCGGTTCGCGGAGGCATCCCTCGCTTTGTGAAGAATGACTCTTACGTTTCATCGTTCAGCTTTGAATGGAAACGCTGGCAGCGCACCCAGTTTGACACCTCGGCGCGAGCGGCATCCACCGAATCCTTTGTGAATTCCACGGGAAGCACTCCCGGCGAGCTGGCGGGCAAACTGGTGTTGGATGCCGGTTGCGGCACGGGACGCTTCATGGACGTTCTGGCCTTCGCCGGCGCTGAGGTGGTGGGCGTTGATCTGAGCGAGGCCGCCGAGGTGGCTTACAAGAATCTGCGGGAGCGGCCGAATTGCCACGTGGTTCAGGCCGATTTGATGAATCTTCCCTTCCCGCCCGCAACTTTTGACTTTGCCTATAGCATCGGCGTTCTGCATCATACGCCGGATACCCGCCGGGCATTCATGAAAGTCGTCGAAGTCCTGAAGCCCGGCGGCGAAGTGGCCATCTGGGTTTATCCCCGGCACCGGCTGAAGGATGCGTTCGAGTATTTCCCCGAGCGCGCCAATCAGGTCATCCGCCAGGATGTTGGCTATCAGATTCCGCGAGGATGGGACGGGGTGATCCGGCCTTTCGCGCCGCTGTTTGACTGGAGCACCGAAACCGCCAGCGAATTTCTCCGGCTCATCAGCACCCGATTGCCCGCGCGTTGGCTTTATGCTGCTTGCCGCGCCGCCGCGCCGCTCTATTATCTGTTTCGAATTCCGGTTTTTTATCCCCTCCGCCTGGTCATCAAGATTTCCATGGACCCGGATCCCGATTGGCGCGTGCTCGACACCTTTGACTGGTATTCGGCGCATTACCAGTGGAAGCACACCTTTCCAGAGCTCGGTCTCTGGTTCCGGGAGGCCGGACTCACGGAGATTCAGATTTGTCCCCGCATCGTCGCGATGCGCGGCCGACTGGCAAGAAAAGCGTAACGGATCAGAAGGTGTGAAAAAATCCGGAAATGTCATGCTGAGCGTAGCGAAGCATCTCGGCATTTACTGAAAACAAAATGCTTAGATCCTTCGCTTCACTCAGGATGACAGGCACGGCGAGTTTATTCACAGGTTCTCATTCCCTACCGCATCGTTGGTCCTGCCTGAAAAAACTGTCTCACTCGTCTCATTCACCGCAATGTAATCTGCTATGCTGGGAAAGCGCGAGGAACAAAGCCGCTAGCGTCGACCCCAGGTTTTCAGGTCCTCGCCAGCGCGATCCGTCATTCACAACCCGGATCAGAGCCGGTAGCTTGTGTCCGCGCTACATTAAAACTGAGGGAACGAAGCTAGAATGTATATGAAAACAAAGGATCGGGGTTTACGCGCCACCATTTGGAGCGCGGAAGCTTGCTTCCGCTTTTCCCCGGAGTCTGGGCACACAAAGCGGCGGCAAGCCCAGTCCAAACGGATTTGCCCTCCCGCCACAAAGGGATGGACAAGGGCTGAGCAGATGTGAAGGGTGAGACGGTTCTCGTGCAAAAGATTGTTTAAGGGGGCAAACCCAAACTCCATTGAAAACAAAGGACGACTCGAGGACCAAGCCCATCCAAAGCCACTCTCAAAGCCATTGAAAATCGACTAACCCTTGTATTATGTATGAGTTGAGCTGATTTCAGGAGCAGAGCCGATCTATTCATTTGTAATCAACAAGTTAAGAGTTGAAAGAGGATTAGCATGATCCTGACTTATGCGGGCCGCAAGCCGCGCATTGCCCCTTCAGCCTACCTTGCGGAGAGCGCGGACGTCATCGGTGATGTCGAGATTGGCGAGAATGCCAGCATCTGGTTTCAGACCGTATTGCGCGGCGATATTGAGTTGATCCGCATCGGAGCCAACTCCAACGTTCAGGATGGGTGCGTGGTGCACACGGTGGAAGGCGCACCCACCATTCTGGGCGATTGGGTTACGGTGGGCCACCGGGCAGTGCTGCACGGCTGCACCATTGGCAACCATTGCTTGATCGGGATGGGCGCTGTGGTGTTGAGCTTCGCGCGAGTGGGCGAGGGAGCAATCATCGCGGCAGGCGCGCTGGTGCGGGAGAACGCGGATATTCCCCCCAACAGCCTCTATGTTGGTGTGCCGGCGCGTTTTATCCGCCATTTGACAGACGCTGATCGCGCCTTTATTGACGCACACGCCAGCCACTATCTGCAATATAAGGAGAACTATCTTTCGGACCGCAAAAAGAGGCCTTGAGCGCGGAGCCTGAGACTTTCAGGGCGGCGTCAGGAAGCAAGGCTCAGACCCGGCCCTCTTTGCTGATTAATAAAATGCCAAAATCGATCCAGCCCATTCGTTCCGTCAAAGGCACTCGTGACCTGTTGCCGCCGGAAACCGGCTTGTGGCAGCGTGTGGAGGACGAAGCTCGCAGCGTGTTTGCAGTTTACAATTTCCGGGAGATTCGCACACCGGTCCTCGAACCCACCGCGCTCTTTGCTCGCGGCGTGGGTGAGGAAACGGATATTGTAACGAAGGAGATGTATACCTTCGCGGATCGCGATCACGAATCACTGACGCTGCGGCCCGAGGCCACCGCCGGTGTGGTGCGCGCCGCCATCGAACACAGCCTTTATAACCTGGGCGGAATTCAGCGGCTTTTTTATATCGGCCCGATGTTCCGCCGCGACCGTCCGCAGAAGGGCCGTTACCGCCAGTTTTATCAGATTGGCGCCGAGGCGCTGGGTTCCGAGCACCCGCTGGTGGACGTGGAAGTGCTCGAGATGCTCACGGTGTTTCTGAGCCGCGTGGGTCTTGAGAATGTTACGCTGCTGCTCAATTCGGTGGGCTGCCACCTGTGCCGGCCCGAGTACCTCCGCATCCTGCGGCGTGCGCTGGAGCCCATCAGGTTTCAACTCTGCGCGGATTGCCAGCGCCGCGCCGATACCAACCCGCTTCGTGTCCTTGATTGCAAGGTGCCCGAGGATCAAGCGTTAATCGATCAGTTACCCACGATTCTTGAGCATCTTGGACCCGAATGCCGCCAGCATTTTGACCGAGTCACAGCGGAACTGACGGATCGCGGCATTCCGTTCACCATCATGCCACGCTTGGTGCGCGGCCTGGATTACTACACGCGAACCGCCTTCGAGATGACCAGCGGCAGCCTGGGCGCTCAAAATGCCCTGCTCGGCGGCGGCCGCTACGACGGCCTTTCGGAAACGATCGGTGGACCGCCCATCCCCGGTTTTGGCTTCGCCATCGGTGAAGACCGCCTGCTGATGGCCGTCGAAGAGGCCGGCAAGCTCCCGAACCCTGAAAGCATCGATGTCTATGTGGCTTGGATGGACGACCGGGCTTTCATTCCAGCCCGTGACTTGGCGCGCAGCCTCCGTGCCGGGGACTTGAGCGTGGAGATGAATTATGAGCCGGCCAAGCTGAAGAAGATGCTGGGAGCGGCCAACCGCCTTCGGGCGCGCTTTGCCGTCATCATCGGAGAAAGCGAGCTTGCGTCTTCCAATTTCCAGGTCAAAGACATGTCAAGCGGCGAGCAACACCCGGTTGAGCCGGACCGCGTGGCCGCTTTTGTACGGGAGAAAAGATCCTCTCCGGTTCAATCGTAGCAGCCGCCCTTGGGCCGCGCGGAATTGCGAACGGCGCGTGGCCGGCCCTTGCCATCGGATCAAAATCCCCGTTACGCGAAACGTAACGGCATCAGGAGCGACATTGAAACTCGATCTTCTCGGTGAAAGACAACGCACGCATTACTGTGGGGAACTGCGCGAAGTTGATCACGGCACCAGCGTCTTCCTGACGGGATGGGTGGCCCGCCGGCGCGACCTGGGCCACTTGATCTTCCTGGATGTGCGCGACCACACCGGCATCACCCAAGTGGTGTGCGACCGTGACGAGAGCCCGGAGGCGCACTCCAAGGCCGAAGAGGTGAGGCCGGAATATGTGGTAGGCGTTGAAGGCGGCGTCCTGCTGCGCTCGGCTGAGACTGTGAACGCCCAGACTCCGACCGGAAAGATTGAAGTCCGCGCTAAGAACTTGCTGCTGCTCAACGAATCGAAGACTCCACCGTTCCCGGTTGAAGATGAGACGAAGACCAACGAGGAGACCCGGCTGCGCTACCGCTATCTCGACCTCCGCCGCCGCCGCATGCAGCAGAACATCCGCTTGCGCCACCACGCTGCGCTTGCGGTGCGCCATCACCTGAGTGAACACGGCTTCATCGAGATTGAAACGCCTTTTCTGACGCGCTCGACTCCCGAAGGGGCGCGGGACTACCTGGTGCCGAGCCGCGTCCATCACGGCCACTTCTATGCCCTGCCGCAATCTCCGCAAATCTTCAAGCAGATTCTGATGATCGCCGGCTTTGACCGCTACTTCCAGATTGTGCGCTGCTTCCGGGATGAAGATTTGCGCGCCGACCGCCAGCCGGAATTCACCCAAGTGGATATCGAGATGGCCTTCCCGCAACGCGAGATCCTGTTTTCGATCATCGAGAGCTTAATGGAGAAATTGTTCGCGCTGGTAGACGTGAAGGTTCAGCGACCGTTTCCATTGTTCTCCTATGATGAAACGATGGAACGCTATGGCTCCGACAAGCCCCACACCGGATTCGCACTGGAATGGAAACGAGTGAAGCTGCCCGAATCCGCCACTGAGAAAATGAAGATTGATGCCCAGATTAAGGCCATGCGGGCGCCGGGCTTTGAATCCGCATCGCGTTCACAGCTTGATAAGCTGCAAGAAACGGCGCGGAGTATAGGAGCCGATTGGTTTTCATATCTGAAATCGGCAGAGGGACAAGTCCATTCGCCGCTTGAAAAGGTGTTAGGCGCAGAGGCCGTCCGTTCGATGGCTCACGAAACCGGGGCGCAACCAGGAGATCTAGTGTTGCTACTCGGACGCAAGGCCGGTGGCTCTGGACCTGCCGCCCTACGGCATCTCGATGAGGCGTCCGGCGAACTGCGCTTGGAAGTAGCAAAGCGCCTTGATCTGATCAAACCCGGTGTTTGGAGTTTCCTCTGGGTGGTAGATTTTCCGATGTTTGATTACGACGAGACAGAAAAACGGTTCGCAGCCATGCACCATCCGTTCACATCACCTCGCGAGCAAGACCTTGCTTTTCTGACGGAGCGGCCGGGTGACGTGAAGGCTCGCGCTTATGACTTGGTGCTCAACGGCTCTGAGATTGGCGGCGGTTCGATTCGTACCCACCGCCGCGATATCCAGCAGCAAATTTTTGAAGTGCTCGGCATGACTCCCGAAAAAGCCCGGGAGCGCTTCGGCTTTTTTCTTGACGCGCTCGATTACGGAACGCCCCCGCACGGCGGGATCGCGCTCGGCTTCGACCGCATCGCGGCTCTGATGGCCGGTGAGTCGAACATCCGGGAAGTTATCGCATTTCCCAAGACCGCAAGCGCCGTGGATGTGATGTCGGATGCTCCCTCGCTGGTCGAGCCTGAACAGCTTGAAGAGCTGGGGTTGAAAATCCGCGAGGATGTTTAGCCGGAGGGCCGAGGAGTCCGAATCCAGCGAGGTTGTTTGGGGCCGCCTTGCGTGACAGATGATCCAAACCTGAATTTCTGGGCATAGCCATGACTATCATTCGCATCCTTCCCGAGGCAATCGCCAACAAAATCGCAGCGGGCGAGGTGGTGGAACGCCCGGCCTCAATCGTCAAGGAACTGCTGGAAAATTCACTGGACGCTCAAGCCCGGCGCCTGGACCTTGCGGTGGAAGCGGGCGGAAAGCGTCTGATCCGGCTTGAGGATGATGGCGTTGGGATGACGCGGGACGATGCCATGCTGGCGTTTGAGCGCCACGCCACCAGCAAAATTAAAACGATTGAAGATTTGTTCGAAGTTTCAACGCTGGGCTTCCGGGGCGAAGCTTTGCCCTCGATTGCCGCCGTCTCCCGCGTGTCACTGGAGACTCGGCACGCTTCGGAACCGGCCGGGACGCAGATCGAGATTGCCGGGGGCCGCATGAGAGACGTGCGGGACATTCCCCGCGCAGCGGGCACTCGCATGGAAGTGCGGGACGTCTTTTTCAATACCCCGGCACGGCGCAAATTCCTGAAGTCCGAATCCACCGAGCTCGGCCACACGGCCTCACTCGTCACCCATTACGCGCTGGCCCATCCGGAGATCGCCTTCCGCCTTTCGTCTCTGACCAACGAAGTGTTGAACGTGTCACCGGTGGGAAGCTATCGAGACCGGATCTATCAGGTGATGGGCCCAAAGACGCTCGATCAGCTCGTGGAAATTCCGCTCGTCGAGCGGCCGATGCCAATCCCCGTGACCGGAGATGGAGAAGAGGAGTTAGCGGCCCCCGAGCCGGTAGTCGTCCGGCTTTCTGGATTTATTTCCCGGCCGGAAGTTCAACGGCTGAATCGAAACCAGATTTACTTCTTCGTAAACCGCCGCCTGGTCCGGGACCGGCTGATCCTGCACGCCATTCAGGAAGCTTATCGCAACATTCTGCCCCCAGCGGTTTTCCCCGTAGCGTTGATCTTCATCGAACTTCCCTCGCGCGAAGTGGACGTGAACGTTCATCCCGCAAAAACCGAAGTCCGGTTCCGGCATTCCGGATTCATTCACGACTTCGCGCGGGATTCCATCCGGCGCGCCCTGATTACCTCTAAGCCCATCGACTCGTTTCCCATGTCGCGGGGCCGCAGCAGTTTTCTGGATGACCTGAGCCGCGAGATTGATGCAATCGCCAAGGAGCGCCTGGCCGAGGAAACACCGCTGCCGCATCCGTCAGCGATCCCGGCCTCCGATGAAACCGATGTCGGGAACGAGGAGTCTTCCCCGCCGTCACCTGCAACCCCTGACTTCCAACTTTCGCCAGCGTATCCGCCGGCTGAAACGTTGCGCTTGGCCCTGGAATTTCCAGAGGGTAGAGTGGCAGGTGAAAATCAGGCCGAAGGAGGTGTTGCTGCGCTTCAACCGGAAAGCGCCGCTGCCCGCCTGCGTCCCAGCCCGGTTCACGAACCGGTGGTTTCAACCGCATCCCGGCCCAGCGAGTTCCCTCTGGACTTATTTCCGTTGGGACAAGTACGCGAGAGTTTCATCATCGCCACTAATGCCGAAGGTTTGTGGATTATTGACCAGCACGTTGCTCATGAACGAATTCTGTTTGAGCGCCACCTGAGGCAGCGGCGGGAACAACGTGTCGAGGGCCAACGCTTGCTGCTCCCGATTATCGTCGAACTGCAACCTCAGCAGCTCGCCACCTTTCGGGAGATCGCACGGGAGCTTGAGGCCAATGGTTTTGATGTGGAACCCTTCGGGCAGCGGACTCTGGCCATCAAAACCGCTCCCGCCGATATTCACGCCGATAATGCCGAGCGGCTGCTGATCGAAATCCTGGATGGAATTGGCCCCGAGGCCCGCGCCATTTCGCTCGACGTACTACGCGGCCAGATTGCAGCGTCCGTAGCCTGCCACGCTGCAATCAAGATCAACACGCCACTCGATCCCAAGAAAATGGAGTGGCTGATCCGCGAGCTTTCACGCACGGACTGCCCGATGGCCTGCCCTCATGGCCGGCCCATTGTTCTCCGATACTCTCTCCGGGAGATCGAGAAAGCCTTTAAGAGAATATGACTTATTGCTTTTCATCATTTGCCACCGAAACTTTCTTCTGGCGTTCGTGTTTAAGGATGCGGGGGAAAAATGGAGTAGAAGCGATTGCTGAATGACAACGATTCGGAGGAACCATGAAAACGACTGAGAGAACAAGTAAAGGGCAATTCTCACTGTTGGTTGCTGTCCTGTTTACTTTGATGCTGGCGCCGCTGGCCGCCCTGCATGCACAATCCACGGCCGCAACACCGGGGCCGGTGGGACCACCCACGCCTAATCGGCAGGGCATCGACCGGAGCGAGCTTGCCCGGTTTGACAACCAGTATCTGGATAAACATCCGAAGGTAGCGCGCCAACTGAACCGGAACCCGCGTCTGGTTGACAATCCGGCTTACATGAGGAATCATCCTCATCTTGCCCATTACCTCAAGAATCATCCGGCAATCCGGCGGAATTTGCGCCAGCATCCGTATGCCTTCCGTAACCGGGAGCGGCAGCACGAACACCATGAAAATCATCCACGCGCTGCCCTTCGGAATGACCGGGCCCATTAAAGACCGAATAGCAAGGTGGGAGTCTTTGGGGTAGTGGCGCAATTTGCTGGAGCGGCGCTCTATGCGCGCCGAAAAACGTTGAGGATCCAGGGTCGGCGCTCCCTTCCAGGGCAGGCTCCGAGCGCCGCTACAGCAAACAAACCGCACCACTACCGTCCTTGGGAGGCCGGAAACGTCCGGCAGTGACAGGGCCAAAGCAAGCTCTCCATGATATTCGCCCTCAAGACTCCAAGGCGCGCCGGATGCGTTGAACCACGACGGGAGGATTGAAAGGTTTCACCACTTGATCAAATGCTCCAAGTTGCAATGCGGCCTGAGCGTCATTGCCCACGGAAGGTGAAGTCAACATGATGGCTCTTAATTCTTTCAGGCTTCCGCTCCAGGCCAGGTGTTTCAATAGTGACAGGCCATCCATCCCAGGCAACTCCACCTCAATCAAGACAACCCGCGCGCCCAGAATGGGCCTCTCACCTCCAAGCATCTTTAAGGCTGTTTTCCCGTCCTGCAACCATCGGGCGCGGTATCCCCGAGTTTGGAGAGCATTCAAGAGAAGGTGAGCCTCCGCCTCGTCGGCCATGACCAACGCCACGTCGACACTGCGTAGCTTTTCTCTCTGTGTGGAGTCCCAACCGGCTGGGAGCACGCGGTCGCGTCCTGCGGCCTTCGCCATCCGCATGGCTTCCGCCGCAGCCAAGAACAATCCCTCGACATCGTTCGCATCTTCCGGATACTCCGCGACCCCCGCAGAAAATGTCGTTTGGAATCCGGCCTCCTCTTGGTTCGTACTTTCCCCCTGGCGGAAGGCCTCCAGCAATTCGGCCAGCCTTTGGACGCCATCGTAGCGGCTCATCCCGTACATTCCAACCACGAAGTCTTCCCCGCCCCAACGGGCGGCTGCATCCTCGCTGCGAAAGTGGCGCTGCATCAATTGCCCCAATTTTCTAAGAACCGAATCCCCTCCGCCGTATCCGCTCCGTTCATTGATCTTACGAAGATGATCTAAATTAATCACCCCGAGCGCCATCGGTTGGCTGTGGCGATTGGCCAAACGGATGAAATCCTCAAGAACCTGCCTCGACTTGCGGCGGTTGAAAACGCCCGTTAGCGGGTCGATTTCCAGGAGGTTGCGCCGCAGGCGGCTCCGTTCTACCCGGTTAAAAATGCGGGTGAGCAATTCCGGCCCGATGATCGGCTTCGTCACAAAATCGTCGGCTCCGGCGGAGAACACCCTGCGCACCGTATCCGGATCGGCGTGAGCCGTCAGGAACAAGACAGGAACTTCCGCCCGTTGCGGATCATTCCGGACCACGTGGCATAACTCGATTCCCGTCAGATGAGGCATATCCACATCCAGGATCAGAAGGTCCGGTGAAACCTGGTTGAAGACCTCCCAAAACTTGAGCGGATCTTCCAGAGCGGTAACGCGCAGACTTCGAGGCCCAAGGAGCGCCTGCAAAGCCTCGAGCACCTGAGGATCATCATCAACAACCAGAATCTTGGTTTCTGAAGCTCGAAGGCGCTCGGCTAGACGCACGATAAAATCCATGACTTGACCGGCGGAGAGGGACCGGGGCAGAAATCCGCGTCCCCCGCGCCGCACCACCTCAACCCGGTCCACCAACGTGTCTTTGCCGGTCAATACCACCGTTGGGACTGGTGGTACATGTGCGCTTAATTCCTCCATCCACTCCCAACTCTCTTCTTCGCTCTGTCCTCGCCCCAAGTCGAGAATCGCCAGAAAGGGTTCATGACTCTCGACCCAATCTCGAGCCGCGCAAACGTCCGGGACACATTCCAACTCGAGGCCACAGGCTGCGGCCTCGACGCACAACTTTTCTGAAAATGGCTCATCGCCGGATACCAGCAGAACCGGATGCGGCCGGGGTGTTGTTGGCGGTGGCTCGTTCGCGTTGGCCGGCCTTCGTTCAAGGTCAAGGCGGAGGGCCACCACCAATTCCGAGAAACGTAGAGCCTCGTGCTCACTGAGGTTGACACCGTGCTGAAGGATCTTTTCTACCTCTTGCGCAAATCGTGAACCGGCGTGGAAACCCAGTGTTCCGAGTGATCCCGCCAGCCGATGCGCCTCCCGCTCGGCATCCTTCCGCAGAGCAGGAGCGAGGCGGCCCTCAAGCAATTCCAGTCCGGCCCTTTCGAGAACTTCCACTCTTTCCAGAAAAAGGCTGACAAACTTCTGCTGAAGGCCCTCGAGAGGAGAATCCGGCGGACTGGCGCTTTTTTCAGGTTCAACCGCTCTTAAAAGACTCTGATTTCCTGACAAGCTTGCGGCTTGCCGTATCAACTCATCCGTATCGAGAGGATGATACAACACGGCTCTCACGCCAAAACTTCTCACCAGGGTGGATGGAAGGTCCAGGGGCGCCTGATTGTCGAGGCAATAAATGACAGGCAAAAACGAGCCATTCTGGGACCTGCGAACTTCACTCAGGACATCGAGCGCGGATGGTTCCCGTAACCGGTGATCCAGAATCAGAACTGATGTTTTTTCTTCGGCCAAAGACATCAGGGCGCCGCTTCCGGAGCTGGTTGATTTTATGTTGAAGTCACGCAAACGGCGGAGAAGTTGTGATTCCAACTCGGGCGGGAGCCCCGCCATCACGATTCGGCCGGCCTTGTGGCCCTCTTTTGGATCGGTCATTGTGGTTACTCCGTCACCGTTGGCCAAGCGAGCAGCAGCGCGACCAAGCCGGCAAGTTTTAACGGGTCAAAGGGCTTCGAAATCACACCTTGAACTCCCAGATCCTTAAACTCCCGAAGGTCGCTCTTCTGGATTTTCGCGGTTAAAAAGAGCACCGGGATCGCGGGGGCGTCTAGCTGGCCTCTCAGACCCCGGAAAACAGCAGGGCCGTCCATGTCTGGCATCATGACATCCAGAAGAATGGCGTCCGGATGATTGGTCCCGGCGGCGGCGATTCCTTCGAGGCCCGAGGACGCAGTCATGACGTCCCAACCCGTTGTCAATTCCAGACTCGCCTTTGCTATTTCACGAATCGATTCATCATCGTCAATGATCAAAATTGTTCTGGGCACTGTATTTTTTGCCTTCCGGTTTTGCGGTCTGACCTGCCGGCAATGTGAAATAGAAGGTGCTTCCACCGCCAGTCACGCTCTCCACCCAAATTCTGCCACCGTGCTGCTGGATGATCGTGCGGCAAATGGCAAGACCCAAACCCGTGCCGCCTTTCTCACGAGAATCGGAAGCATCCACCTGACGGAACCGCTCAAAGATGGTTTCCAGCTTGTCCACGGGAATTCCACGCCCCTGATCTCGAACTCCAAACTTCACCTCATTCTCCTCCTGGATTGCGGAAAGCGCCACAACCGCCCCGGGAGGAGAAAACTTGATGGCGTTGCTTAGCAAATTGGTGACCACTTGAATGATCCGGTCAGAATCGGCCCGTACTGGGATCGAAGGCGCCGAAAGCTCCAGCCGGATAGAGGTCTTTTCGGCCATCATGCGCATCGCCTCGGCAGCTTGGCTGAGCAACTGGCCAGCATCGCACCCGGTCCGGGCCATGAGCACCTGGCCAGATTGCATCCGCTCCAAGTCCAGAATGTCATTGACCATCCTCACCAGGCGGTCTGTGCTTTTCAACGCAATGTCCAGCATTTGCTGCATCCTGCCGGGGTTCCCGGCAAGAAGGCCCGCGGCAAGCAGGCCCAAGGCGCCGCGGATCGAAGTGAGAGGCGAGCGCAACTCGTGGCCTACAATGGAGACAAACTCGTCTTTCAAACGCTCGATGGCTCGCCGTTCGGTAATGTCCTGAAAGCTCACCACGGCGCCATGAATCCCCCCTTGCTGGTTACGGATCGGAGTGCTGATATACTCCACAGGGAATCCAGTCCCGTCTTTCCGCCAAAACATTTCATCATCCACCCGGCTTGTAACGCCCTCGGTCAAAGCTTTGCGGATGCGGCACTCCTCGGGGGCATAGGGTGAGCCATCGGCGCGAGTATGAGGCATCAAGACGTGAAGGTCCTTTCCGACCAACTCGTGAGCTTTCCATCCCGTCATCCGCTCCGCCGTCGGATTGAAAAATGTACAGTGCCCGGACGGGTCCAGACCGCAGATTCCATCACCCACTGAATTCAAAATCATCTCGGTTTGGAGTCGCAAAGTCTCTAGCGCTTCTTGCGTTTTGCTCCACTCGGTAACGTCCCGGGTGATGTGGGAAAAGCCGCGAAGCCTGCCCTCAGAACTGTAGAGCGCCGTCGCTACGACGTTTGCCAGGAAGCGGGTCCCGTCTTTCCTCACCCTCCATGCTTCCTCCTCAAATCTTCCCTCGGTCTCAGCGATACGGAGGATCTGCCGTGGCCTGCCCGCATTCACCTCTTCCGAAGAAAAGAAACAGGAATAGTGCCGGCCCAGAATCTCTTCTGCCCTGAATCCGGTCATCCGTTCGGCGCCCACATTCCAACTCCCGACGCTGCCCGAGGGATCGAGCATAAAAATGGCGTAATCCCTAACGCCGTCAACCAATAACTGGAAGCGTTCCTGACTCCTTTGAAGAATTTTTTCGGCGCGGCGCCGGTCCGTGATTTCTGTTTGAAGGTCCCGGTTGACTGCTTCGAGTTGCGCAGTGCGCTCCGTAACGCGTTGTTCCAGTTCTTCATTCAGAGTACGGATTTTCTGTTCTGCCTCCTTTCGTTCGGAGATGTCCCGGTAGTTGATCACAACCCCTGCTACCGAAGGATCGGTGAGCAGGTTGTTGGCAATACACTCCAGCCACCGCCATCCCCCTGTCTTGAGGCGGTAACGGACCTCGGTTACTACCCGTGATCCCGGCCGCAGGACTAGAGCTCCGAAGACTTTCTTGATGCGCGGCCCATCTTCCGGGTGAAGCAATTCAAAGATGTTCTTACCCAGACGCTCTTCCGCCGTATAACCCAGGATATGGTTATTGGCGTGACTGGTGAAGATGATGCTGCCTAGCGCGTCAATCAAAACGATGCCGTCGGCGCTGTTCTCGATTAACGCTCGAAACCGCTCTTCTTCTTTGCGCAGCGCCGCCTGTGCTCGGGCGCGCTCGTCCCGAAGCCGGCGGTCCTCAAGGGCTCGTTCGACTGCAAAAGGCAGCCGTGCCAGGTTGTTCTTCAGGACGTAGTCGGTGGCCCCTCTCTTGATGCAGTCCACCGCCGATTCCTCTCCCAGCGCCCCGCTTACAAGAATCAGCGGAGAGTCCAAACCCTTCTGGCGCAAGACCTCCAGGGCTCCCATTCCATTCCATCCCGGCAGGTTGAAATCGGCCAAGACAACATCGGGCACACTCGCTGAAATCGCTTGCTCAAACTCCATCCGCGTTTGCGCAATCTTTTCCTGTAGCAGAAATCCAGCTTTCCGCAGTTCGAGCAGGCAGAGTTCTGCATCCGCGGGCTCGTTTTCCAAGATGAGAAGCCGCAGAGGATGCTTCTGCGGCGCAGAACCTTCGTGGCAACCCGTCTGAATCTCGGTCGTTACCATTGGCTCATTCCTTCTTCCAGACGATTGCCGCGACCGGTCCTCTCTGACTGGTTCTTGCCGGACAAAGGATGCTCCAAATCCGAAGCTTTTCTGGCTCTCATGCACGATTCCCTCTTGCTGGTACGGTCCCGCCCCTCGAGCTCAAAACGGGTGGACCGGGCACAGCAATAGCCATAGATGTAAATGAAGAACAAGGCCGCCGGGGGGATGCCAGAACCTTGCGGTCCGGCGCGGCCGTTCCAAACGAGCAAAGCCATGAAGGAGGTCGAGGAGGCGAGGGCTGCCTTACGTACCTTCAGAGATTGGATGCTGATCAGAATGTTTAACTGGTATTCATTTTCACTTGGCCTCCGGTAAATTCGCGTCGCGCCATACTTGATCACCTCATTTAGCAACTAGCAACAGGACTAAAAGCTTCCGGGGGCGGTGGCTCATTTACCAAGAGCCAATAAAACCCCGCCTGCCGGACCATCTCACAAAAACGGTCAAAATCGACAGGCTTCTGAAGAAAACTATTCACACCATACTCGTAACTCTTCACCACATCTTCTTCCTGCTTGGAGGAAGTCAGCATGACCACCGGGATGGCCCGCGTGGAAGGATTTTGCTTGATGCAACGCAGCACCTCAAGCCCGTCAATTTTCGGAAGACGGATGTCAAGCAGAATCAGCCGGGGAGGCGGCAAGGGGGAGCGGCCTTCGAACGGCCCTCGGCACAGCAGAAAGTCCAGAGCTTCCTCCCCATCTCGCACGACATGGATGGCGTTAGCAATTTTGTTCTTGCGCAACGCAATTAGGGTGAGCTCCTCATCCGCAGGATTGTCTTCGACCAGCAGAATATCGACGGCGTTTCGGTGCATGCGACCCTCCAGGCTATGCCCGGGATTCAGGCTTTCTCTCGCTTCTGGACGACGCCCGGGCCCAGCGTGAAATAGAATACAGTGCCTTTGCCGGGTTGTGATTCAGCCCAGACTTCCCCTCCATGTTTGCGGATAATCCGGTCGACCGTTGCCAAACCCACTCCGGTCCCTTCAAATTCCTCTACGCTATGCAACCTTTGAAAAACTGTAAACAACCGGGCGGCGTATTTCATGTCAAACCCAACGCCGTTATCCTTCACGAAAATGATTGGCTGCCCGTCCTCACCTTCATGATCGACCTGAATCACCGCAGGATCACGGCCCCGGGTGAACTTCAGCGCGTTCGAAAGAAGGTTGGTGAAGACCTGCCTGACCAGATCCGGGTCACAAGCAACCACCGGCAAGCTCCGGATTTCCCATTGAATCTTGCGCTCCCCGGTCCCGTCACTGACGTCATTCATCGCTGAGTGCAGGACAGCATTCAAGTCCGTGGGTTTCTTCGCCAACTCCTGGCGGGTGACCCGGGAGAGTCTCAGAAGGTGGTCGGTCAGCAGGGACATCCGGTCTGTGGCCTCGATGACGCGCTGAAAGTAGTGCTGGGCTTTTTCATCAAGCTGCTCCGAACAATCTTCGAGAAGGAGCTTAGCGAAGCCAGCGACCTGCCGGAGGGGGGCGCGAAGGTCATGTGAAACCGAATAGCTGAAAGCCTCAAGCTCCTTATTGGCGGCCTCCAGTTGGGCTGTCCTCTCCAACACCCGCTGCTCAAGCGTCTGATTCAGGGTTCGAATGACGGCCTCTGCCTGCTTCCTTGCAGTCACATCGTTAGCCAATACCAAACGGCCATTTTTCCCATTAAAAATTACCGGACGGGTGACAACTTCCACGTCGATGACGTTCCCATCCTTTTTCGTGTGCCTCCATTCGCCGACCCTAGCCCCTGGGCCACTTGCTTCGTGGGCTGCTCGAGCCACGGCCTCCCGGTCCTCCTCCGGACGAATCTCCAGGATGGTCATGTTTAGGAACTCTTCCTTGCTGAAGCCATAACGCTGGACGGCCGCGTCATTGACGGCGATAAACCTCAGCGATTCCGCGTCATAGACCCACATTGGATTCGGATTCGATTCAAAGAGAAGGCGGTACTTCTCCTCCGATGCGACCAATGCTGCTTCTGCACTGCGCCGTTCCTCAATCTCGCTTTTCAACATCTCGTTCGATCGGGACAGCATCGAGGTCCGTTCCTCAATGCGCGCCTCTAATTCTTCCTTAGATTTTTCAAGAGCCTCTTCTGCTTCCTTCAGGCGAGAAATGTCCCTGGCTATCGAAACCAATCCCGTGATCGCCCCGGAGTTGTCTTTCAGTGGGATCTTGGTGACGGATAGCCACCGGGTCTGGCCATCGGCGAACTGGATCGGCTCAACATTTGCCAGAATGGCCTCTCCGTTCTTCAAAATACGTTCTTCTTCCGCTGCAATCAAAGATGCCTGCCTCGGAGTCAGAAAATCAGCCTGAGTCTTACCGATAGCCTCCTCGGGTGAATCCAAACCGAGCTTCATTTCTTCTCCCCTGTTGATCCTTGTGAACTGCCTCTTCGCGTTTTTGAAATAAATCATATCCGGAACATTGTCCATCAGAGCGCGAAGCAGGTCCCTTTCGCGGTGCAGGCCGGCTTCGGCCCGGCGCCGGCCTGTGAAATCCCGATGAATCAGGGCAATTGCGAACAATAGCAGCACTAACACCAAAATGGACCCGATCGAAGCGATCACTACCGTCCGGCGGGCGCTGGCTGAAGCCGCTGAGTGCCGTTGCGCCAACAGTCCCCTTTCCTCCTGGAACATCTGGAGGATTAGGTTTTGAATATCTGCCTGCGCTACATGTTCGAAGGCTAAGCGCGTGCTCCATCCGGTAGGAAGCCGGTTTCCTAAGCCTTGAGTACTTTCTCCCATGTGCCGCTTGCGGTGCTCTTGGATTAGCTTCTGGAGTTCATCAATCCGCCGAATCTGGGCCGGGTTATCGGCGGTCTGCTTACGGACCCGCCGCAGAGCGCGATCCGTTCCTTCCTGCGCATATTGCCAGGACGCAAGATTTGCCGGGTTGCCTTCAGCCAAGTAGGCCGCGTGCGCACTCTCCTCACTCACATCCCCTGCGAGGAGTTTATCCAAGGAATCAAGCACATCCTCCGAGTGCTCCACCCACTGGTCATTCGCGGCGAGCCTCCGGACGGTCCGGTGCTCGAGAAGACCAAGCAGCATCAGGAGGCTGATAGAGATACCGTAGACGATAATGACCTTCAGTTCTAAGGACGTAATGGTCTTCCCCTGAAAGCTTTTCACTTATCGAACCTGAAGCAATCGATTTGAAAACCTCGCAGACTTGCCACAAACTTCGGACTCTCCTTCCCGGACTTGTTTCGCCTTGACAATTCGTAACGGCACTCAATGGTATATCTCCAAAATGACTGAACCGGGTGGGCGGCGCGATCCGTGAGAATTTTGGCTCCCGGTACGGACGAAACGGCAGCTAATGTCTTCCGAATGTGCAACAAGCACGCCATAACTCTGGAAAACCTAACATAGCCACCCGTTCCCATGAGGAGTATGGTTTTACGAGGGTCGTCTTTACAATACCAGATGTGTAATGAATTGTCAATACCTTATAGTATATGTTCTATGAAGTGATGGTAGCCTCGTTTTCGTCTTTGCCTTCACCCAAACAAACAAGGCTCAGCAAAGTCAGGTATTATTCTTGCGCAATGAATCTGTTGGGGTTAGCGTCGGCCGGCTTGGAGAAAGAGCCGTGGCAGGGGAAGACTCACATAAAATGAACCTAGCGGTTCATTCGTTGAAATTACGGTGCCGTAAAACTCAGCAACTCGAACGTTGAAACAAGAGAACTACGGGCGGTGTACACTCGAAGGTGTTGTATTCAAATGGTTTGTCACGTCACCCGCAGGCGGCCTGACTTGAATTAAGGTGTTTTCCACTTGTGAAAGCTGTTGCACATGGTGCAGCAGATCGCCGAGGGTCATCCGGTTAACCACCTGGTCGACTGCGAACTGCAGAGACTGCCACAGCTCTCGAACCGAGCAATCGACCGAGTTAGTGCAGACATCCTCCACTCCGGCGTGCCGGTCACAAAAGGTGGGATCATAAAGCCGGCCTCCGAGCAGCGCCAGCAACTCTCCCAAGTAAATTAGCTGGGGCGGACGCGAGAGGCTGTACCCTCCTGCCTTCCCGCGTGAGCTTTGCACGAACCCTTCCTGCCGGAGGAAGCGCATGATTTTTGCGGCATAGGGCATCGAGATGCCCTCCGCCCGGCTGATTTCAGAAAGGGTCAGGCTACCATCCGGGGCTTGCTTGCCTAGCCGCAACAAACACCTAAGGCCATATTCTTCATTCGCAGTGAATTTCATATCCTGACCTCCTAGCTCGCCTCACGAGGTTGGAGCCATTCACACAGAACGTCGTAGAAGTGGGTCTTGTGCACGCCCGTAGGCGGCCACGAGGGCCACCCCAACCCTTTACATCACCACATCCCAAGCTGGAGCCGCGCCGCCTCGGACATTTTCGTGGTGTCCCAAGGTGGGTCCCACACCAACTCCAAGCGCACATCTTTAATGCCCGGAATTTCCTTCACCTTGTATTCAATCTCGCCGGGCAACATTCCGGCCGCGGGACAACTGGGCGACGTGAGAGTCATCTTGATGTCCGCCACGCCGCAGGTATCCGCCTTCACTTCGTAAATCAAGCCCAAGTCGTAAATGTTCACGGGAATCTCGGGATCATAGCAGCCTTTGAGTACCTCCACGATCTTATCCTGCATCAAGATCGCCTCCGGGACGGAGAGCGAAGGTTGCGTTGCATCTGACTTTTCCTGTACCGGGGTCGTTTCTTCCATTGTTTTACTCCGTTGAGACCACATCGCCCGTTCCTTCGAGCGCCGAGCGCATGGTGTGCCAAGCCAACGTGGCGCACTTGACGCGCACCGGATAATCGCTGACATTTGAAAAAACTTCCAGCTTGCCGAGCGCAGGCGAACCGGCCCGGGGCCTGGACGCACCGGTGACGAGACTGTGGAAAGTTTCGAAGAGCGCTTCCGCTTCGTTTTTGGTCTTACCCTTTAAAGCTTCGGTCATCATCGACGTTGAAGCGGTGGAAATCGCGCAGCCGGATCCCTCAAAGGCAATGTCCTGAACCCGTCCATCCTCGAACCGAAGATAGAGGGTGACTCTATCGCCACACAGCGGATTGTAGCCCTGGGCGGAGAGGTTCGCTCCTTCAAGCTTGTGAAAATTCCGAGGGCGCTTGCTGTGATCGATCACCAATTCCTGGTAGAGATCGCGCAGATCGGCCATCAGTTGAAGACCTCTTTGACTTTGCGAATGCCGGCGGCAAGCGCCTCCAGTTCTTCCTGAGTATTATAAAGCGCCAGTGAGGCGCGAGTGGTGGCCGGAATGCCGAAGCGGTCCATCACCGGCTGCGCGCAGTGATGCCCTGTGCGTACGGCAATCCCTTCCTGGTCCAAGATCGTGCCCACGTCGTGAGGATGAATGCCTTCCAGGACAAAGGAAAGCACACTGGCTTTCTCACGGGCCGTGCCCACCAGGCGGAGGCCGGAAATGGAGGAAAGGAGTTCCGTTCCATACTCCAGCAGTCTGTGTTCGTGTGCGGCAATCCGCTCCATGCCAACCTGCTCCATGTAATCCACAGCCGCGCCCATTCCGATGCCGCCCGCAATGTGCGGAGTGCCAGCCTCAAATTTGTGGGGAAGCACGTTGAACGTGGTCTTCTCAAATGTGACAGAACGGATCATGTCTCCCCCACCCTGATAGGGGGGCATGGAATCGAGCCATGCGGCTTTACCGTAAAGCACGCCAATGCCCGTCGGCCCAAACATTTTGTGTCCGGAAATTGCATAGAAGTCCGCATCCAGATCGCGAACGTCAATCTTCATGTGAGGAGCGGCTTGGGCGCCATCCACCACCACCGGAATGCCGTGGCGGTGGCAAAGAGCAATCATTTCCTTCACCGGATTGACGGTTCCAAGAGCATTCGAAACGTGCGAGATGGCCGCAATCTTGACCCGCGGGGTAAGGAGCTTTTCAAATTCCTCCATTCGCAACTCGCCCGCATCGTTCATCGGCGCCACCCGCAACTGCGCGCCTTTTTCTTCGCAAAGGAGTTGCCACGGAACAATATTGGAGTGATGCTCCATCGCCGTCAGCAAGATTTCGTTGCCCGCCTGAACCCTCTGGCGGCCAAAGGTGTAAGCCACCAGATTGAGAGCGTCCGTTGTCCCCCGAACGAAGATGATTTCCTTGGCATCGGCGGCATTGAGGAACCGCTGAACCTTCACCCTTGCATTCTCATAAGCATTTGTAGCCCGCTCGCTCAACTGGTGCACGCCACGATGGATGTTGGAACAATCGGCCGTGTAGAAGTGATCGAGCGCATCCAGAACCGCCTGCGGTTTCTGGCTGGTTGCCGCATTATCCAGATAGACCAGTGGCTTGCCATGAACCTTCTGCCGCAGGATGGGGAAATCCTGGCGAATACGCTCAATATCAAGCGAACCCGGTCGCCGCAGGGCGGTCTTCGTTGCTTCGCTCATTGTAATGCCCATCTTGACCTCCTTAAACTCTCTCCGCGACCCGGATTCGTTCCTGCGGAATGCAGGAAATCGCATTCTGTAGGGCGAGTCAGGCTTAGTGCAAACCGTTGCCCTCAAGACCGCGGATAAACCGCTCCATATGATCGAACAGCTTTCCCATAGCGGCTTGCATCACTTGCGTCCCATCGGCCAGATGGCCGATGGCCTCGGTGTTGCGGGCAATCGCTTCACTGTTGCGGGCGATGGCCTCGCTGTTGCGAGCCACCACCTGCTCGAGCCGGTTCAGTATTTCACCCTGCACCACTTGATTATCGGTTAGCTTTTTCAGCGATACTTCGATTTCATCAATCGTCATTGGAACCTCTTCTTGCCGCCACCGATCCCGCAGGCCGCAAATGCTTGACGCAAGCGCCGGTTCAGAGAACCTCCTCCGCCTTCCAGCCCTTTGAGAGGCGCTCCAGCAGCGTCGCCTCCAACCGTTCGCGCAACGGAGTGAAGCTGACTCGCCCGATCACATCGTTGGCGAATGCCCGGGTCAACAAATTGCGAGCCGCCGCCTTGCCAATACCCCGCGTCTGCAGGTAGAAAATCGCTTCGGCATCCAGTTGGCCGATGGTGGCGCCGTGGGTACAGCGCACATCATCCGCCAGGATTTGCAACTCCGGCTTGGTATTGATCACCGCGTCTTCGGAAAGCAGCAAGTTCTTGTTGCTCTGAATGGCGTCGGTCTTCTGGGCGTCCTTGCGAACCAGGATGCTGCCGCTGAAGACCCCCGCCGATTGGCCGTCCAGCACGCCTTTGTAGTATTCGCGGCTGCTGCAGTGGGGCATAGCGTGGTCCATGAGGGTGTGATTATCCACATGCTGCCGCCCTGCGGTCTGGTAAAGGCCGTTGAGCGTGCACTCTGCTCCTTCTCCGCCCATCACGCAGTTCACATCATTCCGGACGAGTTCTGCGCCCAGCGCAATATTGTGGCAGAGCAAGCGGCTCGACCGCTGCTGGTGCGTGTGCAAAGCCGCAATCGAAAACGCTTTGCCGCCCTCTTGTTGAACTTGCGCGTGCTCCAGGCTGCTGTTCTCACCGAGGGAGATCTCGGTAACTCCATTCGAAAAGTAAGCAGCGCCCTCGCCACCCACATAGCTCTCAATCACCGTTGCCTGGACGTCGTGGCCCGCCACGATCAGGGTTCGGGGACTTATCATCAGCGGACTACCAGCCGGCTCCGTCCAATGGATCACATGAATGGGCTTTTCAAGAACCGTTCCGCTGGGGAACTCGATGCAGGCGCCGTCCTCAAGAAACGCCGTGTTGAGGGCGACAAATGCGTTCTCAACGGGCAAGGCATATCGCGCCAAGTGATGCTCGAAGCCGTCTGGCCGGTTGCCCAGATGTCCCGCCAAACTTCCCGCCACCACGTTGCCCGGAAGTCTGGTCAATTCGGAGAGCGGGGGGGTGAAAAAGCCGTTGACGAAAACCAGCGTTCCGGAAACCTGATCTCCAAATGCGAAGCCTTCAAGATGCTTTGCAGAGACTTTGGCTCTGCCGGACTCCTCCAACTGAAAAGTCGAGCGCGCGATCGGCTGCACGCTCGTGTATTTCCAACTCTCCAGGCGCGTGGTGGGAAATCCGAGCTCGCCAAAGTGCTCCATCGCTTCGCGGCGCGTTGCGTCAAACCAAGAGCCTCCCTTTTGTGCGCGCCGGGCCTCAAGCGCCGAAAAAGCTGAAAAGTAATGATCTGTTTGTTCTCTTTGTTCCTTAATTGCCGCCATCTCTCCGTGATTCCTTCCCACTCTTGTGTTATTGACCAAAACTGTGTACCGCCATTTGGTCTACGCCTTGGCGGCCTCGAATTCCTCTTCCAGCCAGCCGTAGCCTTTCTGCTCAAGTTCCAAAGCCAGCGCCCGCCCGCCCGATTTCACCATGCGGCCGGCGGAAAGCACATGCACAAAGTCCGGAACAATGTAATTCAACAGCCGCTGGTAATGTGTCACTACAATGGTGGCGCGGTCCTTCGCGCGCAGGCGGTTCACGCCATCCGCCACCACGCGCAGCGCGTCAATATCAAGGCCCGAATCCGTTTCATCCAGGATGGCGAGCCTCGGCTCCAACACCGACATCTGGAAAATTTCATTCCGCTTTTTTTCGCCCCCGGAAAAGCCTTCATTCACGGCGCGGCTCATCATGGCTTCATCGACGCCCAGCAGCTTCATTTTTTCCCGGACGATGGCGAGGAAGTCCATGGCGTCCAGTTCCGCCTCGCCCCGGCCCTTGCGAATGGTGTTCAACGCCGCCTTCAGGAAATACATATTGCTGACTCCCGGAATCTCCAGCGGATATTGGAAAGCCAGGAAGATGCCTTCGCGCGCGCGATCTTCCGGCGCCATCGCCAGCAGGTCTTTGCCCTGATAAGTAATCTCGCCTTCGGTCACGGCGTAGAGGTCGCGCCCAGCCAGAACTTGCGCCAGCGTGCTCTTGCCAGAACCGTTTGGACCCATGATGGCGTGGACTTCGCCGGCGTTCACCTTCAAATCCACACCCTTCAGGATTTTCTTACCGCTAATTTCTGCGTGCAGATTCTTGATCTCAAGCATTCCTTCACTCCGTTTCAATTTTGCTGTAGGGGCGGGCCTTGTGCCCGCCCGAGCCCGGCCACTCTTCACCAATATTTCCTACACCCGACCGAGGGCGCCCACCAGGGGCGCCCCTACCTACGCCTGCGCGGTTCTGGTACCCCAGCCGCTCCGTTCCCGCAGTGAATTGATCTGCCCCACATGATGCCGTCCGTGCCACGCATAGAGCGCCAGATTGCGATCGAGGCCTACCACGCCTTGCTCGGGATGGCGTAGCGTCCGCGCAAAATCATCACCGGTCAATGACTTCAGCAACAGAACCCAGCGCTGATGCAGCGATTCCAGCAGCCGCAACGAAAGCTCGATGGGCGCGGTGCGCGCGTCCACCAGCTTCGCCCAATCGTCCTGATTGTAGGGCTTGATTTGCGGCTCCTGTTCGGTCAGCGCCAATCGGAAGCGGATGTAAGAATTCATGTGGCTATCTGCCAGGTGATGCACCACCTGGCGCACTGTCCACCCGCCTTCGCGGTACGGAGTGTCAAGCTGGGCGTCGGACAATCCCGCTACCGCGGCGCGCAACCGCGCCGGAGCTTGCTCAATCTCGTCAATCAGGTGCTCGCGTTGCGGAAAAGTCAGCTTCTCGTCTTGCCAACTAAACTTACCAACAGGGTAACGCGCGTCAGTTGTTGCTGCTGCCATTTTAGGGCCACCCTTTCTATACTGTAGCTCAGCCCCGGAGGGGCGCCGTCCTGTAGCCCATGGCGCGAGCCATGGGAGAATAGGCACCAGTTGAATTCAATCGGCCTCGTCAGGGGCGGCATCAAAGCTGCCCGGCCGCCGCTACATCCGTCACTCAAAAATACTTCTCACATTCACCGAAAACCACGGCAAAAGCTCTTTATCTTCCAACAAGTCTTCCGCCGTGCGGCGAATCACGCCCGACAAGCCGTGAATGTAGATCTCCTGATGCTCGGGATATACCACCCACACCCGCCGGCAACCCGCCGCGAAGTAATCACTCACCCGCTGGTCCATCTCGCGCGGCGTATTGCTGGGAGAGATGACTTCAATCGCCAGATCGGGGGCGCCCGTTGGTAGTTCGTCCAGTGCAAGATTCTTTCGGCTTTGAAGAAAAGCCACGTCCGGAATACGGACTGTGTTTCCGAATAAATGGAACGGCTGCTCGGAAATCACAATTCCTAGCTTTTGAGCCTCTGCAAACGTCCTTAAAAGCATGAGCAGCTTGTCGCGTACAAGGTTGTGGCGAGCCATTCCTGGTGACACGGTAACCAATTCTCCTTCCACCAGTTCGTAACGAACATCCCGCGATTCGAGCAGCGGCATAAATTCTTCAATTGTCAAAAGAGTTTTGGTTGCCATAAATCACGCTACCGGTCGCATCGCTGGCATTTGTTGGAATGAGAAGTTGGGTATGTCCGCTCTATCCCGCGCGTGCTCAATCGTCATACTGACCAAATTTCCCTGACCGTCGAACTCGACGAGGGTGTCTTCGTCCAGATCCTTGGTTTCTCCGATTCCCATCTCTCTGAAGAGGATGTAAAGGGTGTCGGTATCCTCAAAATGTTGGATTCTCATTTGTCACCCTTTCGGCCCGCTCGTATTCGCAGACATCTGAAAAAGCACGATGTCTGCGCCACCCGCCACGGTACGTTTCATGGGCATGGCGCGGAAAACATCCTTGCGAGTCTTCCCACCAGCACGCCAAGTGCTACGCCCGTGCATTACCCGCTGCCGCTTCCGCCGTTACGGCCCTCAAAATTTCGCCGCATCTCGTCGATAAATCCGTCCATCTTGTCGATGAACTTGTCAAGCTTGGTTTCCGTCCGCTTTTGTGCATCAAACAGCCAGCCCTGACGCTCGGCGTAATCTGTCAAAGCGCCTGCCAGCCTTGAGATCATACCTTCTGCGACGACATGCGCATCTTCATGATGCATAGCGATTTCGCTCAGTTTCCCAACCGCCCCCGTCAGTTTCACGACCGTTCCAGTGAGTTCCTCGACCGTTCCGGCCATCTCCCCGACCGTTCCAGTGAGTTCCTCGACCGTCCCAACCAACTCTCCCACCGTCCCAGCCAGTTCCTCGACGGTTCCTTGCTGCCTTTCCATCTGCTCCGCGATCTTGTCGATTCTGATTCCTTGCACACGCTGGCTTTCCTGGAGTGAATGGATGTCCGCCACAAACTGCGCCTGCTGATTGATGATGAACTGAATGGTGCCTTCAAGGTCCACAGGGTCTCACCTACAAGCCACATCACGGTCAATACAAAGTCCTGACCGTGGATTTCGCAAATCAAAGCCCCACGGCACAAAATCCTTGCCGTAGTTAACATTCCCGCCATCTAAAATCCAAAGTCGAAAACTATCCGACACTTCCTTCCAAACTCACGCTCAGAAGCTTCTGCGCTTCCACCGCAAACTCCATGGGCAGGGCGCGGAAGACCTCCTTGCAGAAGCCGTTGACGATCATGGAGACGGCATCTTCGGTGGAAAGCCCGCGCTGGCGGCAATAGAAAATCTGGTCTTCGCCGATCTTGCTGGTCGAAGCCTCGTGCTCCACTTGCGCCGTCGGGTTCTTCACTTCGAGGTAAGGGAACGTGTGCGCGCCGCACTGGTCGCCGATCAGCAACGAATCACACTGCGAGAAATTCCGCGCGCCCTTTGCGCCTTTCAGGATTTTCACCGCGCCGCGATAGGTGTTCTGCCCACGCCCGGCGGAAATGCCTTTCGACACAATCGTGCTCCGTGTGTTCTTGCCGATGTGCATCATCTTGGTGCCGGTATCCGCTTGTTGATAATTGTTCACTACGGCTACGGAGTAAAACTCACCAATCGAGTTATCACCTTGCAAAATGCAGCTTGGATATTTCCAGGTAATCGCCGAACCGGTCTCCACCTGCGTCCAGGAAATCTTGGAATTCACTCCCAGACACGTGCCGCGCTTGGTGACGAAATTATAGATGCCGCCCTTACCTTCCTTATCCCCCGGATACCAGTTCTGCACGGTGGAATACTTGATCTGGGCGTTATCCAGCGCCACCAACTCCACCACCGCAGCGTGAAGCTGATTGGTGTCGCGCATCGGAGCCGTGCAGCCTTCCAGATAGCTTACATACGCGCCTTCTTCCGCCACAATCAGCGTGCGCTCAAACTGCCCGGTGTTTTGGGCGTTGATGCGGAAGTAAGTGGAAAGCTCCATCGGGCAGCGCACACCCTTGGGGATGTAGGCGAAGGACCCATCGCTGAAGACGGCGGAATTGAGCGTGGCAAAGAAGTTGTCCGTATAAGGGACCACCGAGCCCAGGTACTTCCTCACCAGGTCGGGGTGGTTCTGGACGGCCTCGGACATGGAGCCGAAGATGATGCCAAGCTTGGCCAGCTTCTCCCGATAGGTGGTGGCCACGGAAACGCTGTCAAACACCGCATCCACCGCCACGCCTGCCAACAACTCACGCTCTTTCAATGGGATGCCAAGCTTTTCGTAAGTCTCAAGCAGCTTCGGATCGACTTCTTCAAGGCTCTTCGGCCCGTCGTTTTTGCTCTTCGGCGCGGAATAGTAAGTGGCGGCTTGGTAGTCAATGGGAGGATAGTGTACGTTCGCCCACGTGGGCTCCTTCATCGTCAGCCAATGGCGAAACGCCCGCAAGCGCCATTCGAGCATCCACTCCGGCTCGTTTTTCTTGGCGGAGATCACCCGGACCACGTCCTCATTTAGCCCAGGCGGGACGGTATCCGCCTCAATCTCTGTCACAAAGCCGAATTTGTATTCCTTTGTCGCAAGCTGTTCAATGGTGGTGACTTCAGTATTCATTCCGATCACTCCTATGCGGACTATTTAGGGGCTCTGCCATTCCCCATCCCTAATATTGGCAGGCAACCCCTCAGCGGTCAAAAGAGCTGGCCGGATCAACCCTGCCTTCTTCAACTATACAACGAAGTAAAGATAAGTCAAACCCTTAGTTCAAAGCCAAATACGGTTACCATACCATTCAGTCCAGTAACCTTCTTTTGTATTATCAAAGTATCTCTACAATTACGTCAAGATTAATATGGCCAGAATCGAATATACAGACCCCAAATGGTAGAAATCTCAAGTTGAGCGAAAAATTCCGGCCGGAAGCCAAGGCAGATGCCGGACGACCTCAGGGGCCCAGTATGATTACAAGACAAGGCCGAACGCGGCGGCTGTACGAACCTGAGCACGGCAATGAAGGTTTGAAATCTGGGGCGTAACCGCGCCAATCGCGAAAGCTCATTTGCGGAGCGAGAACTGTCCAGATTTCCGGTACGATCCCGCCCCAACCTGGGTTAAGATAACGCGCGTTTGGCAGCGCATCTGACTAAAGCCCCACTTGAGGATGTAACATGGTTCTTCCCTTAACGCCGGTTCGTTTCAAACGCCACGCCGCGCAGATTTATGGCCGGAAGATTGGCGTGGTTTGCGGTGAGCAACGCTTCACCTATGCACAATTCAACGACCGGGCTGACCGCCTTTCGAACGCTTTGCTCGGGCTTGGCCTTCAGGCGGGAGACCGCGTTGCGTTTCTCAGCTTCAATTGCCATCGCCTACTCGAAGCGTATTACGGTGTACCCCAAATCGGGGCGATTCTGTTGCCGCTTAACATCCGCCTGAGTCCAGAAGAGCTGGCGTTTATCCTGAATGACGCCGCGCCCCGCCTGCTGTTTTTTGACGCCGAGTTCACTCCGCTGGTTGAAGCCTTGCGGACCAAGGTTCAGGCTGTCGAACAGTATATTTTACTGAGCGGCCAACCCCCATCCGGGGCACATCCTGAAACTTACGATGACTTGATCGACGCCGCCGAGCCGCGCGAAATCGACTTCCTCGCAATCGACGAAAACTCCACCGCCGAGCTCTTTTACACCAGCGGCACTACGGCCCATCCCAAGGGAGTGATGCTCACCCACCGCAATCTTTATCTGCACGCGCTCTATTGCATGGCGAGCAACGCCATCCAACCGCTGGAGACCGACGTGGTCCTTTACACCGTCCCTCTGTTTCATGTCAACGCCTGGGGGACGCCGCATTACCTGACGCTCACCGGCGGCCGCCACGTGATGCTGAAGAAATTCGACCCGGCGGCGGTGCTGGAATTGACCGCGCGCGAGCGGGTGACCTCGTTCGGCCTGGTGCCCACCATGGCCATCGCATTGCTTAACCACCCGGCGCTTCACCTTCACGACCTTTCCAGCCTGCGCAAGGTCAACCTGGGCGGCGCGCCCGCCAACGTGGCTCTGGTGCGCGAACTCGAGCGCAAGATTCCCGGCTGCCATTTCTATGGCGGCTACGGGCTCACGGAAACCTCGCCCGTCATCACCATTGCCGCGCCAAAGAGTTATTTGACGGATGAGCCGGAGAACGTCCATTACCGGCGCAAGTCTTCGGCGGGCATGGAGCTTCCGGGCAGTGAAATTCGCGTTGTCGATCCCGATGGCAGCGAAGTGGCGAGCGACGGGCGGGAAGTGGGCGAAGTGATTGTCCGGGGTGACGTAGTGATGGCGGGCTATTGGAAACAGCCCGAAGAAACGGCGCGCGTCATGCGCGACGGCTGGTTCCATACGGGTGACCTTGCCACCGTGGATGATGAAGGTTATATCCTGATCGTAGACCGCTCCAAGGACATGATCTTGAGCGGCGGTGAAAACATTGGCAGCGCCGAAGTTGAACGAGTGATTTACGGCCATCCCGCCGTGCTCGAATGCGCCGTCATCGCTGTGCCTGATGATAAGTGGGGCGAAGTGCCCAAAGCCATTGTCACATTGCGGCCGGGCGCCGCTGCCACGGACGATGAAATCCTGGCCCATTGCTGTCAACATCTCGCCGGATTCAAAGTACCGAAGTCGGTCGAATTCCGGGAGAGCCTGCCCAAGGGTGGCACCGGAAAAATCCTGAAGCGCACGCTTCGCGAACCGTATTGGGCCGGACACGAGCGCAAAGTGCATTAGCGGGTCGCTGAAAACCGCTGGATTGTCATGCTGAGCTCTTCGCGGTCACCCTGAGCCTTTCGCGCTGTCATTCTGAGCGGAGCGAAGAATCCCGGCATTTTGCTCAACACTCTGCATCCTCCTTGGATCAGGACCGGATTCTTGGGCTAGGAGCTGATAACAGGTGCGGCGTCCAGCAAACGAAGCCTCGCTTGGAGACCATCGACGGTATTGATTCCTGAGTGCTAGCAGTGCTATCATTGCAACCATGGCGAGCCTAAATATCCGAAACGTGCCCGAGTCGGTTCGTAGGCGCCTGCGCCTTCGGGCGGCACGCAAGGGTCGTAGCATGGAAGCCGAAGCGCGCGCCATTCTGGCGGAGGC
>CALCEB010000147.1 GCA_937900045.1 uncultured Acidobacteriota bacterium | reverse complement strand
CTACACGCGTAAGATCGTCGGCAGCGTCAGATGTGTATAAGAGACAGGCGTCTTGGAGCGAAGGCTATCCAGGATGGACGCCGTTTCCACCGCAGCCTCGGCCGTTTCCAGAGGGACCATCGCTGCGTGCTTGCTTGCCTCTTCAATCGCCCGGAGGCGCGCAGCCTGTTCTGCGCTCGTGGATTTGGGCAGCCTCATGGCCGCTACCACCGCGTCATAGCTGGCCGCGTCGCGGTCGATGCCCTCGGTCATGCGCCGGCGCAGTGCGCTCAACCTGCCCAGCGCCTGCTCAACAGCGGGACGATGGCCTGCCATCGATTTCTTATTTACAGTCAGGCGGCAGACCATTTCTCCCAGCGCCGCCGCCAACGCCACCGAATGCGCTGCAACGCTTCCACCCCCCGGAGCGGGCGTCACCGCCGCCACTGCATCTAGGAATGGCTCGGACATCTTCGCCAGCTTGCCATCTCCAGAGCCGGTACTTACTGCCGAGGACTTGGCCGCCGAGGCTTCCAGAACATCCGCCAGGCGGTTTTCCAGAATGGTTTGTGTCTTGAATTCCTTGAGCTTCAGATAGTGGATGGCCGCATCCTCCATAGCCCGGCGCGGAACCAATCCTACAATTTCACTCTCCACCACTTCGGCGCCCTCTGCGGCTGCTTGTTGGCATACCGCGTCAAATATCACGCCGATGGAAGTGGTTTCAAAATCCGTGAGATTCATCGAAACTTGCGCCAGCCCTTTGACCGCCAAGTCCATTCCCATAGCTTTCACGCAAGCAAACCCGCCGCTGGAGGCGCGAATTTTCTTGGCGATGGCTTTGGCCACGGAAACGTCTGGTGTGTTCAAATTGATGTTATAAGCGATCAAGAATTTGCGCGCTCCCACAACGGTCGCCCCGGCGGTGGGATGAAGCGATGCTTCACCGAAGTCCGGATGGCGGTCAGGATTCGTCTTCACTTCCTCGCGCACACCTTCAAACTGCCCGCGCCGGATATTTTCAAGATTTCGACGCTCTGGCCGCCGGGCAGCCGCTTCGTAAAGATACGTTGGGATGTGGAGCCGTTGCCAAGCCTGCTCTGCGACCCATCCGGCGACCCGAACACAATCCTCCAGCGTTGCGCCGGTGATGGGCACAAAAGGCACAACGTCCGTCGCGCCCAATCGCGGATGCGCGCCTTGATGGTGGTTCAGGTCAATCAATTCGGCGGCTCGTCCCATGCCACGCAGGGCCGCCTCACCCGCACTCTCTACTGTTCCCACAAAAGTCACCACGCAGCGGTTGTGATCCGCATCCATCTCTTGGTCCAGAAGATAGACGTCCGGCCCGTTCAAAATTGCTGCGACGATCGATTCAACCTTCCCAACATCACGTCCTTCGCTGAAATTTGGTACGCATTCAATGATAGTTTTCATAAAGGTCAATTTAACATGGGCGCTTTTGAGCAGACGGGGTGTCCAGAAAATTTTCCCCGGACGGTCCACACTCTAGCGGCGCTTGGAGTTTAACCGCCGGGGCGCTCTTTGGGTTATCATGCGGTCTTCATCCGTCAGTTTGGAGTCACCGCCATGATCGAAACCAGACCGGCTGAAAGACCTAAAACCATTCCTGGCGTGCGCGTCGGCCATGCCAGTGATTTCAAGGGCTTGACGGGCTGCACGGTGGTTCTGGCGGAAGCGGGCGCGCTGTGTGGAGTGGACATCCGGGGATCAGCCTCCGGCACGCGCGAAATGGAGACCTGCCGTCCGGGCCACCTCACCGACCGCGTGCACGGGATTCTTCTCGCCGGAGGAAGCGTTTTCGGGCTGGATGCTGCCGCTGGCGCCGTTCAATATCTCGAGGAGCGGGGCGCTGGATATCCGGCCGGCAAATTCCGCGTGCCCATTGTTCCCGCAGCCGTAATTTTCGATCTGGAATTGGGGTCCGCAAAGGCCAGACCCAATCCCGGCATGGCCGCTTGGGCGTGCCAGAATGCTTCGCGCGATGTGGCAGAGGGTTCAGTGGGAGCCGGAACAGGAGCCACGGCCGGAAAAATACTGGGCATCCGCCACGCCACGAAGGGCGGAGTGGGATTCGAAGGCATGACGTTACCAAAAGGCATTTTGGTCCAGGCGCTCGCCGTGGTGAATGCGTTTGGAGACGTGGTGGACCCATCGACCGGAAAAGTGATCGCGGGAGCGCGTCTTGCGCCGGAGTCCCCGGTATTTGCATCCACCGAAAAGCTAATGTTTCAGAGAAAAATGCGGAAGGTGTTCGGTAGCTCGAACACCACACTGGTTGTGGTCTTCACCAATGCCGCGCTCAACAAAGTGCAGGCTGTGAAATTGGCGGAAATGGCGGAGGACGGTCTGGCTCGCGCCATTCTGCCGGCCCACACGATGTTTGATGGAGACACGGTGTTCGCGCTGTCGTTGGGGGAGAAGCGGGCCGACGTCAGCCTTCTGGGCGCGGCGGCGGCGGAAGTGACCGCAAGGGCTATCGTCCGTGCCGTGGTCATGGCTCGCGGCTTGGGGGGAGTTCCTGGATGCAACGACTTGTCCCGCCCCGCCTCTTGATCAACCTCAATGACTTGTGACTGGAGCAGGAGACGAAGAGCCGGGGCTGGTGGCGGACGCTCCCGGGCTCGGCGTCTCCTCGCCAATGTGTGAATCCATTCCCTGGCCACCCGCTGGCTCGCTGGACATGACCACCCAGCGACCTCTCGACCGCTTCAAATGATAGCGAACGTGAACGGTGAGATTCGGGGCGTGCTTGCTTTGAAACGTCACCAGCGCCTGTGCGGTGTCATCTTTGAAATCAACTTTCTCAATCTGGGTTGTGAAGTTGCTGCGATTGATGCTCGAGTTTTCCTGCAAATGCGCATCAATAGCTTGCTGCACGGCTTGCTTGGTGTTCAAGTTGCGGCAACCCGCCGTCATGCCCATCAAGATCAGCGCCGCCAATAAGGGCGCTCCCGCCCTCTTCGACTTTTCAAACATGAAAGTCTCCTGTTCTTCTCGCGTCGCGCCACTAAGGCACCGATTGCGAAGGTTGCGCCGCACACTCCTTTGTCCGCGGCGACCGGCTCCGGGAAGACGGCGCTGAAACAGAGTTAATTCTGTTCGTTGAACACAAACACCCCACCCATGCGCACGTCCACGACAATGTCCTGATTCCCGCCCGCTGTGAAGAGGATCTCGCGGGAGAATCCTGCGCTGTCCTGTTCCATGCCGTGCAGATCGGTTTGAACGTAACCCAAGAAAGTGTGCGCTTTGAAATACCGGACGCCGTAGGGGTCCGGTACATCAATCTCCACGTCCCCATAGCTCACCTTCAAGGCTTCGTTGCCCGTCAGCCCATGAATCGTGACGTCTCCATCAACACAATTCAATTTGATGTTGCTGTCGTAAGGCATCCGAATCGTGTAATTCACGGTCAGCTTGGATTCACCGCGAAAGGGCCGCCAGAGCCGGCGTGGCGGGTAAAGAGTCTTCAAGTTAATGCTCTTATCCTTTCCGGCCAGGGACACATTGATCTTGTGAAAGAGCACATTAGCCTTCTTCTGCGAGCCGGCCCGTACCAATTTTTCCGCATCGATTTCGAGGCGAGGGTAATCCCACCCTTCAACCGTAATGTCTCCGACCCGCGAATCGATGGTAAACGTGCCAAAAGAAAACATCCGCACGGAATAGTGAGAGGTTCGCGTGAATTCCTCGGCGAAAATTGAACCTGAAGCAACTAGGATGACGGCCGAGCAAAGGATTGCGTGACCGAGAAACGCCTTTACGGGGAGAATCACGCCCGCCGCTCTTGGAGCATTCCGCCCGGTCATTGATCGCCTCTTTCAGCAGGGTTGAAACCCCTACCCGGAAATCTTGTTGGGCCGCCCCTGCGATTTATCCTCAATAGAATTGACGCTAATTTCCTTCAAGCCCCGCCGCCTGGATTCCCCGGTAAGTGGCCGGTTTCCTGAGCGGTTTTGCTTCAATCAAACCTAACCCTTCCTTCACTACCAACAGGTGGTCTGAGGGCGGATGAAGGATCGCATCCCGGCGCCCGCTGGGCCAGAGAACTTCAATGCGGTCGATGCTGGTTCGGGAGCCAAGGCCAAAGTGCAGGCGTAAGTCGCTCGAAGAAAGATAGCTCCCTCCGCTCCTTACCTCATCGTACTGCGTCAAATCCCCAGAAACAACCTTGATCACAGCTCCCATGCCGTCCCGGTTACTCCGGGTCCCGATGGTCTTCACCAAAATGGAATGATTTGGACTCTTGCTAGTGTGGCGCAGCAACTCCGGAGAGTCATTCATATTGGTAATGGCGATTTCAAGGTCGCCATCATTGTCATAATCGGCGGTGGCAAGGCCCCGGCTCACTTTGCGTGCCTGGAACCCGGGCCCCGATTCGAGGCCTACCTCTTTAAACTTGACGCCGTTCGGCAAAGCGGATGAACCTCCCGCCGGACCCTCGTTGTGGAACAGGAGAGGGCGTTCGGCATATGTAATTCCCGTTTTATACCGGTCAATTTGCGGGAAAACCTGACCGTTGGCAAGGACAATATCCTTCCAGCCGTCATTGTCATAATCCAGGAATTTTGCGCCAAAAGTGGTGTAAAGCCAGCCAACGCCGCCAATCCCGGCCGGAAAGCCAATGTCGGTAAAAGTCCCGTTGTGGTTATTGTGGTAGAGATTCCTTGAATCGTCGGAAAAGTTACCCTTGATGATGTCAAGCCATCCGTCGTTGTCGTAGTCGCCAAAATCCGTGCCCATGCCCGCCTGCTCCTGGCCCTCCGAGCCGTATGCCACGCCAGCCTCGACTCCCACGTCCGTGAAAGTACCGTCCCCGTTGTTGCGATAGAGCGAACTGGGTGTTGAATCATCCGCCACATAGATATCTGGCCGGCCGTCGTGGTTATAATCCCCCCAAACTACGCCCAGGCCGTAATAGCCGTTCTTATCAATCCCTGCCTTTTCGGTCACATCTGTAAAAGTCCCGTTGCGGTTGTTGTGGAACAAAATATCCCGGCCACCGGGCAGACCGCGTGGTCCGCAAAATGTCGCGATACTCCGATAGGTGCAGTTCAGGGCGCTTCCTGGCTGGGGAAGGTGGAGAATGTCAACATCGACGTAATCGGCGACGTAGAGGTCGAGGTAACCGTCGCTATCGTAATCTCCAAAAGCGCATCCCATGCCCCAGCCGTGCCCGCGAATGCCGGCCTTGTCCGTCACATCCGTGAAAGTGCCGTTTCCGTTGTTGTGATAGAGAACGTTGCCCCCGTAATAGGTCACATAGAGATCATCGAAGCCGTCGTTATCGTAATCACCCACGCACGCGCCCATGCCCCACCCGCGGTGATCGAGGCCCGATCTGGCAGTGACATCGGTGAAAGTTCCGTCGCCGTTATTGCGATAGAGGCGGGACGGCGGGCACTCCTTTTGTTTCCACAGCTCCATCGTGCAGCCGTTCACCAGGAAGAGGTCCTGGTAGCCATCGTTGTTGTAATCGATCCAAGCCACACCGCCCCCACCTTTGGCCTCAATGATGTAACGTTTTTCGGCCCCGCCGCTGGTCAAACGAAAATGGATTCCTGCTTCTTTCGCCACGTCAACGAACTGGTCGGGAGCCTTTGCGGATTTCTGGCCAGGGCGCGATGAACCATCCCGCTGGGGGTTGGGAGACATGGCGCGATTCGACCGCGTTTCGAGCAGCGCCAAACATAAGGCACAAACTGCTGCAACAGCGATTGTGCTCTTCAAAATCCCGGCAAATTTGTCCGGTAGGATTCTCAAAATAGTGTTTTGCAACGCATGATTTTCTCCGCAAGCACGGGCTGGATTCCCGCCTGCGCGGGAATGCCGGAGCATGGGCATGCGGCTGTCACCCTCGCGAAGGCGGGAGTCCGCATCTCTGCATGACAGGCTACAGAGCGGGGCTATTGTGCCACGTTTCCCGCAATCCCCGAAGCCATCTTCTGCTTCTGCGCATTCAATTTCGAACAGATGGTGAATTCACGGGCAGCGTCATGCTGGCGTCCCATGCCTTGATATGCCCGGGCCAAGGCATAATGCGCTTCCACGGTACCGGGCTTCAGATCCACGGCTCGTTGAATTTCAGGCAGGGCCTGGGAGTATTGCTTCTGCTCCAGGAACACTCGACCAAGCCCATAATGTGCCTCATATCCGTCAGGCTGAATTCTTTCACCTTGCTCAAAAAGGCTGCCGGCCGCTTTTAGGTCACCCTGCTTCAAATCAATGTTTCCGGCCAACCAATAAGCGGGATAAAAGCCCGGATTCAGGGCTATTTCTTTCTGGTATTCATCCAGCGCGGCAGTCAACTTTCCCTGGCTCTGGTAAGCGAATCCCAGATGGTAGTGGGCCAGGGGAAGACGGGGAGCAATAGTCAACGCTTCTTGAAACTGTCGGATCGCGGGCCCTGTTTGGTTCAGGTTATGCAAGGCGCGGCCGAGCAGAAGATGAGCCTGCGCATTGCGGTGATTGAGCGAGACGGTTCTTTCCAGCTCCTTGGCCGCTTCCGCATACTGCTTCTCTGCTAATGCCACCAGGGATAGGTCAAAATAGCCCTGGGGCGCTTTCGGATCAAGCTCCACGGCCCGCTCGAAAGCGCGTCGTGCTTCCAGGTTGTGCCCGGCCTTGAACAACGCGGCCCCCAAAAGCTGCTCCAGGTCCACAGAGCGAGGAAATTGCCGTAGTCCCGCGCGCGCCTGGTCCGCTGCCTCTTCCAATTGCCCAGCAGAGATCAGTTGCCCCACACGGGCTTCGAAGCCTGCTTCGGCATCCTGTCCGAAGGTTCTTCCGGCAGCGAGGACTGCGGCGAAACAGAGGGCCCAAACGATTGGCGATAGCTTGCGGGATATCATTGCAAGGAACACTCGACCATGTTAGGCGGCGAGGAAGGACGAAGTCAATTAAATGCAAAACAGCGCAGTACTCAAATACTTCCGGAAGGATGAAACGAATTCCCGGTTGACGGCACTATCCAAGTGGAAACGATAAGCTATTCCGCAAGGAGGGTTTGCAGCGATGCGGGTGTCGATGGATATTGTGAACAAGGCAGTCATCTTGAATCTGGTGGAAGAGCAAGGCAATGAGGTCCGGGTTATCCTTGGCGGTAACGACGGAATCCTGGTAACGATTGATGCGAATGGCCACATTGGGGTGCGGGGACCGGAGGGTCCAGGAGACCCGGAAGTCCGCGCCGCCGTTACTGCAATTCTTGAGGGCGCGGCGGTGCTCAGCCGCATCGCTGCCGCAGGCGCTAGGGGTTGACTGGAGCAAGTTGGATTCCCACGCCCTGCGGAACCGAAAACGCATTGAGATGTCGTCGGTGTACTCTGCACTGCAATTCTCGCGAGGACGCGGGCCAGAGCCGGTTGGGGCTGGTATGTGGAGTTTTGTCTGGGATGAGCTCGTGAGATCCCCCTGAAAATTGGGAATAGACTTGCAAGGGCGCGGTGGCCGCGGCAGGGATTGCCCGCCTTTGGGCGCTCACAAAGGGCGTTTCTATGCCGCCATGCTCATGGGCTTCAGTCGCCGTAAAGGGACATGCAAGACTCCTCAAGACTCCGTCAAGTGTTGAATTTTCCGGTCGAGAATCTGGTTCTTCCGGGCCACCCACTCATCCATGGCTTCCTGGGAAACCTCACTCTTCCCCGCCGGTTTTGGAGGGCCCTTCATGCGCTCCCAGAGGTCTTCCACTACGAGGCGGGAAATGAGGTGGATGGCTTCTACATAGCTGATACCTTTTTCCCGAAGCTTACGGATGACGGTGGCATCCGGCAGGGACGGATCGCTTTCCCGGCGCAGGACCACCGCGTCCATATGAACGTGCAAGTGCCAATTCACACCGTCCTTGATTTCTGCCCGCTGAAAATCCTTGGGCGCCCAGTCTTGCAGCTCCGGATGCAGCTCCATTGCCTTCTCGATCGCCTCGTTTTCGGAAATCATTGTCTCCTCTGTCTCCTCGATAGAGATGATGTGCCAGGCTTTCGGCGCGGGAGCGGCACCCAGGGGCTCCCACATGGCCGTCACTCCGTGATCGTTACCAGGGTTTTGATTCGCCGCAAACCGACCTGGCGAACTGAGCGGAGGTTCGGACAGGATATGAACCCTCGGCAATTGCCTTCAGGGTTAATCCTCAAGAATCTCTGCAAGCGGAAGCCGGAAGCCCGGCAATAATTCCGGGTCTTCGAGCACGTCGCCCTTCACCGCATCCAGCAATTGGGGTTCGCTGCCCGGTTTGAAAATCCTTGCGGTTTGAGAGTCGGGGTAAACCACCCAAACGCACACGCTCGCGGCCTGGTAATCACTGAGCTTACGCTTGAGGTCATCATGAGGCGAGTGCACTTCGATGGTAAGGTCAGGGGTTGTCCCAAGCGGCGACGTGCGGGGATCAATGCCCTTTAACTTTCTAGTCGGGACAAAGGCCACGTCAGGACGACGGATAGTGTTCGGCGCCAGCCGGAAGTCGGTCTCCATGGTGACGCAGCCAAGCTTATGTTCCCGGACATAGGCCCCTAGCCGGAATCCGATCCGGTCCCGGATTTCATTGTGGTAGAAGCTAAACCCAGGCGTCACAACCAATTCCCCCTCACTGAGTTCGTAGCGCTCGCCACCAGGTTCCACGAGGGCCTCATACTCGTCTATTGTGAATATGGTTTTTACAGGCATCGATTTAACTCTCTTGCCGTACAGTCTAACATGGAAAGGTTCCAGTCTTATGAGAGGGCGGCGATGCCCCGCCGTTTTGGTGGCGACTCAGTCTACTGTAGCGGCGATCGGAGTTTACCCGCCGTGGCGGGAGCGCCGAAAGTCATTCAGGATTGAAGTTCGGCAGTCGCAGACCGCCCCGGCGGCCATCAAACTCTATCACTCTCCCTCATGGAGCGCCGGAACAGCAACTAAACTGCGTCGCTTCCACCATTTTGCCGCTCTTAAAGGATCGTGTAGAATGGGACGGTCCCATGGTTGATCTCCTGGCGCAACTGAACCCGCAACAAAGGGAAGCCGTCGAGCACGCCGAAGGGCCTCTTCTGATCCTGGCTGGCGCCGGGAGTGGGAAGACGCGCGTCATCACTTATCGCATCGCCCATCTGATCGGGGTTTGCAGCGTGCGGCCACAGAACATCCTGGCCGTCACCTTCACCAACAAGGCGGCGGCGCAAATGAAGGAGAGGGTGATGGCATTGGTGGAAGGACCGCACCAAGGTTTCGGCCCTCAGATTTCCACCTTTCACTCTTTTTGCGTTCGCCTTCTGCGGCGGGATATCCACCGCCTGGGCTACACCCGTGACTTCGTCATCTATGACGAAGACGACCAGCAGCGTCTGGTGAAGTTGTGTATGCGCGAGCTTGGTCTGAGCGACCCGATTGCTACGCCGCGCGCCACGCTCTCCCGCATTTCGAGCGCCAAGAACCGCGGCATCTCGCCTCAAGACATGATGCGGGATGCTACCGACCCGTCCGCAGAGCGGTTGGCTTCCGTCTTCGAACTTTATGAAAAGAAGCTGCGGCAGGCGAACGCACTGGACTTCGATGACCTGCTGCTGAAAGCCGTTCAGCTTCTTCATGCCGCGCCCGACGTGGCTGCATGGTACAACCGTCACTTTCATCAGGTGATGGTGGATGAGTATCAGGACACCAACCGGATTCAATACCTTTTGATCCGAATGTTGACGCTGGAGCGGCAGAACCTCTGTGTGGTGGGCGACGAGGACCAATCCATTTATAGCTGGCGCGGCGCCGACATTCAGAACATCCTGAGCTTCAAGAAGGATTATCCCCAGGCCAGGCTCATCCGGCTGGAACAGAATTACCGCTCAACACAGCTCATCCTGGATGCAGCCGGAGGCGTGGTTCAGAACAACCGCGCAAGAATCGGAAAGACGCTTTGGTCCGACCGGCACGAAGGATCAAAAGTAGGCTTGTACCGGGCTTCGGATGCGGATGAAGAGGCGGCTTTCGTGGCCAGCCAATTGGCGAACCTCCTGGCCGGAGACCCAAAAACAACGGCGGCAGTGCTCTATCGCACCAACGCTCAGTCACGCGTGCTTGAAGAGGCGCTGCGGCGCAAGGACATCGCTTACAAAGTGGTGGGCGGCTTCCGCTTTTATGACCGGGCGGAAGTAAAGGACGTACTGGCCTACGCCCGGCTGGTGAATAATCCGATGGACTCCATGTCCTTACTGCGTGTTATTAACACTCCAGCACGCGGCATCGGCGCGGCGACGGTGGGGCTGTTGCAAGTGGCGGCCGCATCCAGAAATATCAGCCTTTGGGAAGCGCTGGAACAGACGTTGCGCGAGGCTGCCTGGTCCGGGCGCGCCCAGATGGCTCTCGAAGCCTTCCGGGATCTGGCGCGGGACCTGATCAAGGACCGTTCCGAAATGCCGCTCGGATTGTTCTTTAAAAGCATTTTGGACCGCACGCGCTACATCGAAGCCTTGGAGAAAGAAAATCTTCCAGAGGCGGAAAGCCGCATTGAAAATCTTCAGGAATTGGTGAGCGCGGCAAGGGAAGCGGAGGGCCGGGAAGAAACTCTGGCGGAATTTCTGGACCATGCCTCCCTGGTTTCGGACAGCGATGGGTACGATGAGAATTCCCGAGTCACTTTGATGACCCTACACACCGCGAAAGGGCTGGAGTTTTCCGCCGTTTACCTGGTGGGGCTGGAAGAAGGGCTATTCCCCCACAAAATGTCGCTGCGGGATAATGCCGAGATTGAAGAGGAACGCCGGCTCTGTTATGTGGGCATGACCCGCGCCAAGGATCGCCTGACGCTGACCTATGCCTCCAACCGCCGGTTCTACGGTTCGGAAGGTTATGAAGGAACGCGGCCCTCGAGGTTCCTTGCGGAGATTCCGGAACATCTGGTGGAAGAGCTGCAAGCGTATGGAATTCGCGGCAAGGCGCCTGTTCTGTGGGACGACGCAGCGAACTCAATCGAAAAGATTGAGAAATTCCTCGAAGATCGCAGCGGGAAGCCTGGCCCCCGCCGGAATTCGTCAGGGCTTACCTTTGACGCGCCCCGCCTCGCCGCCTCACGGCGCTGGAAATTGGGCACTCATGTAAAACATTCGAAGTATGGGTTGGGCACAGTGGTGGCTTGCGAGGGCGAGGGAGAAGACAGTAAGGTTACGGTGAGCTTTCCGGGCTACGGCAGAAAAAAATTGGTGGAGCGATACGCTTCCCTTGAAAGGGTTTAAAACACAACTATGAATACCAAGAGCGTTAAGGACAAAGCCGAAAGAAAGAAATTGAAGCGGGAGGCAAGGGGTAAGAAATCGGCCAAGGCGAAACAGACCGAACCGCGCGGCTCGCGCAAACCCAAGATGAAGAAGAAGGGCGCGGCTGGGTCCACCCGGCGTTAGCCTGGATTATTGATGATTTTGCCGTCCAGACCGTCATGGAAGGGTTTCAATCCTGTCCTGGCGGTCCTCCGAGGGATGTTCGTGAATAATTCGGGATAGCCTGCCGCCCAGCTTCGGCCAGGGTCCTTTGTTTGAAGGATGGATGTAGAGTCCGCGGCGAGAAGCAGCTTGCCAGGGTTTAAGCACCGCCGGGCCATTCTTACTCAATTCGGGATGCTCGTAATTCCAATCGGATGCAGTGCGTGAGCAAACAATTTTTTCAAACAAAGAGCATTGACAAGCTCTTGGCTGAAGCTGACGATCCGGAGCACCGGCTACGCAAGAGCCTGGGGCCTTGGTCCCTGACGGCCCTGGGCATTGGGGCCATCATTGGCAGCGGCATTTTCATTCTGACGGGCACGGCGGCGGCGGGCGAGGTCTTGGAATTTCATTCCCTCCTCAAGGCTCCGCTTCTCGGCGTCCTGCTACATGGGTCGCACGCCGTGGGAACGGCGGGACGGCCGGGTGCTGGCCCCGCCATTGCCCTTTCTTTCCTGCTGGTAGCCGTGGTCTGCGCCTTGGCGGGACTTTGTTACGCCGAGGTTGCCTCCATGATCCCCATCGCTGGAAGCGCCTACACATATACCTATGCGACCCTGGGTGAAATCGTGGCCTGGATCATCGGATGGGATTTGATCCTGGAGTATGCCGTCAGCAATATGGCAGTGGCAGTGGGATTTTCCGCGTATGTGGATAGTTTCTTCCAGACCTTCGGGTTAAAACTGCCGGAGAAGCTCATGGAGCCGATGCTGGTCTCCGGCCAACTCTCCGGGGCTTATTTCAATGTCCCAGGCTTCCTGGTGGTGATGATCCTGACGGTCGTCCTGGTAATTGGCATCCGGGAGAGCGCCGGGGCCAATAACGTCATGGTGATCATCAAGATTCTGGCCATCGGAGTCTTTGTGTTCGCTGCCTCCCGCCACGTGCACGTTTCCTATTGGAAACCTTTTATGCCCAATGGATTTCAAGGTGTCTTGACGGGAGGCGCCATCGTGTTTTTCACATACATCGGTTTTGACTCCGTCTCCACCGCAGCCGAAGAGTGCGGCAAGCCGCAGACCGATGTGCCTTTCGGAATCATCGCTTCCTTGATCGTTTGCACGATCCTCTATGTCTCTGTGGCTGTGGTGTTGACTGGAATTCAAAGGTGGCCCGAACTGCGCAATGCCGCACCCGTGGCCAATGCGCTGCAAGCCATTGGTCTCCAGAGCGTTGAACGCTGGGTGACCATCGGCGCTCTCTTCGGTATGCTCAGCTCGCTTCTGGTCTTTCAGCTTGGCCAGGCGCGGGTTTGGTTCGCGATGTCACGGGACGGTCTCCTGCCCAAGGTCTTTTCAAACGTTCACCGCCGCTTCCGCACTCCTCACGTCAGTACCTGGGTGGCGGGCTTCTTTGTGGCTATCCCGGCAGGCATTTTTGACGTTGGCACCCTGGCGGACCTCTCCAATATCGGCACGCTTTTTGCGTTTAGCTTGGTTGCGCTTGGGGTGTTGGTGCTGCGCCGGAAACAGCCGGACCGCCGACGCGGGTTCCGCGTGCCTTGGGTTCCGTGGGTTCCCGTCGCTTCAATACTGTTTTGTTTGGTCCTGATGGCCAGCCTCCCCGTCGAAACTTGGCTCCGCTTCTTTGTATGGTTGGCGATTGGCCTGGTAATTTACTTCGGTTATAGCCGGCATCATAGTGAGTTCGGGCGTTCGCCTCGTGAGACCGTACCGGCTCCCGTGAGCGCTGAGCTTTGAGATATACAACGAAGGCTTATGATCGTGCCGTGGTAGAACAGAGGGCAAGAGGATGAGCGGAGCTTGGGCCAGAACAATCCCAGGCAATGGCCATGGCCCGAGTGGCATCATGCTTCCTGCATAAATTGGGTTAGAATTCCATGACGCCAAAGGCGCAACCCACATGGACATGCAATCCATCGGCCTAAAGCCTTGCTCCATTCCCGCATCCCTGCGGCGCCGGGCCACCGCCTCCATCTTCGGCTTGATCGTTTTGGCAGCATTGGCCTCGCCTGCCTATGCCTGGGGGCCCGGGGGGCACCGCCTGACAACCACTTGGGCCATCCAGACGCTGCCTGCTGAAGTTCGCGGTTTTTTTGAAGCCAACCGCTCCTTTCTGGTTGATCATTCGGATGATCCCTCGGAATGGGAGAAGAAGGATCGCTACGAGCGGGCCCGACATTACATTTTTCTTGACCGGTATGGCCGGTTCCCGTACCTCATCCTCCCTCATGATTACGTTGAGGCCCGGAAGAAATTTGGCTCGGGAAAGATTGCGCGCAACGGCACTTTACCCTGGCAGATTGGAGAGTTCAGCCTCCGTCTGACCGACGACCTGCGCCAGCAGAAATGGGAAGAGGCCAAGTTGGACGCCGCAGCTCTCGGCTATTACATTTCGGACGCTCACGATCCTTTGCATACCACAGAGAATTTCAATGGACACATGACTGACGAAATGGGACTCGCGGACCGCTTCGGCACGACGTTGATTGAGCGATATTCCAATTTTTTTGTATTTCGGGCACAGGACGCTGCAAAGATTGCAGATCCGACGGAATACGCTTTTGGAATCGTTTTGGACGCGAACTCCTGGGTGGATCGCATCCTGCTGGGTGACATCAAGGCCAGGGAATCCCTTCCGGCCTATAACGAAGACTATTTCGACCGCTTCTATACGGCGGTTGGCTCCATTGTGATGCGCGAAACCACCGCCGCCGCGCACGACACCGGATCATATTGGTATACTGCCTGGTTAAACGCAGGGCGGCCCACATTGCCTGCCCGGTAAAACCTGCCCCAGGATGGCATTCTCTTTCATGAGCTACAAACTCATTGATTCTAGGTTGGCTGGGGTGGCCTCGCAGCTCGCTCCATTCATTCGCCGTCTTCCCAAAGTCGAGCTTCACGTACACCTGGAAGGGAGTTTGCGGCCCTCGACACTCCGCCAGCTTGCGGCAAGGAATAAGCTGAGAACCGAAGACCTTGAGATGTGGATCAAAAACCGCGAACGGACTGCCTATCGCTACAGAAACTTCCAGGGGTTCATTGAGGCTTTCAAATTCGTTGTGATGTTGCTCGAAAAGCCGCCGGACTACGGATTCGCCGCCCTGCAGCTTTTCGAAGAGCTGGCTTCACAAGGGGTTCGCTACGCCGAGGTCACACTTTCCGCAGGGGTGGTGCTCTGGAGGAGACAGCCACTGGCGCTGGTCTTCGAGGCGCTTGATAACTCCGCCCAGGAAGCCAGGAAACGTTGGGGGATTCGAGCACAGTGGATCTTCGACGCTGTCCGGCAGTTTGGTGTCAACCCTGCACGGGATGTTCTTGGTTGGACCCGGCGCTTCCAAAGCCGGGGTGTGGTGGCCTTTGGAATCGGTGGCGATGAGCTGCAAGGTCCTGCCAGCCTCTTCGAGGACGTTTACCGCGAGGCGCGCGAATCCGGTATGCGCTTAACGGCTCACGCCGGCGAGACGGGAGGGCCCGAAAGCGTGAGGCAAGCGGTCATATTGCTGGGCGCCGAGCGGGTTGGCCATGGATTGGCCGCGGCCAATGATGAGAAGGTCATGGAATTGTTGGCACAGCGGCAGGTTCCCCTGGAAGTGTGCATTACCAGCAATGTTTCCACCGGAGTTCTTGAGAAATTTGAAGACCATCCGCTGCGAAAATTGCTTCAGGCCGGAGTCCCGCTGACTTTGAATTCCGATGATCCAGGTCTTTTCGATACCAATGTGGAGAGGGAAATGCTGCTGGCAGCGGCGCATTTTGCGCTCGGCAAGGAAGAATTGGTTCAATTGTGCAGTAATGCGATTCGATTTTCATTTCTGGGCGGCGAGGAAAAGGACATTCTAGCGAAAGAGTTGGAGACGGCTGCCGTTGCGGAGGATAAGGAGGAATCAAGGGTCAAGGCATGAATTCAAAAGTTCGCGCTATATTTTTCGATGCCGGTAATACTCTGGTGTTTCCCCGAGTCGACGTCCTCGTGGATGCTGTCCGCTCACTCGGCTACTCCGCCGCGCCGGAGGACTTCTATGAATCGGAGCGGCTTGCAAAGAGAAAACTGGATGAGTGGCTTTGGCCCCAAATTCATTCCGGAGAAATTCCGGCGGGCGTCGATAGCTACTACTGGGTTGACTATCTTACTCGTCTGGTCGAGCAATTGAAGGTACCGCTGGAAGACCGCCTAAGAGTTGCCGAGTCTCTCGGCGAAAATTACAAGAATATCGAAGTGTGGACGCGGGTGTTTCAGGGGACGGAGGAATATCTTGCCCGCCTCCGGGGCGATGGTTATTACCTAGCGGTCATTTCCAATTCGATAGGCCGGATGGAAGAGTTGATGAACTTCGTGGGCATGACGAAATATCTCAGCTTCGTTTTCGATTCCGCAATTGTCGGCGTCGAGAAGCCACACCCGCGAATCTTCCAAATGGCTCTCGAAAAGAGCGGTATGAGTGCTGCCAAGTCAATATTTGTGGGCGATGTCTATTCGACGGATATCGGGGGGGCACGGGGCGCGGGAATGGAAGGCGTCCTGATCGATTGGGTCGGCGCCTATCCAGACGCTGAATGTCCTCGCATCACTTCTATCGGTGAACTCGATGGCGTGATCCAACAACTGAACGGATCGCGCTCCGAGAGACGCTGAGCGGCCGTCATGGGTTTGTGAATTGGCTAAAGCGCGATTTCCATGAACAGGGCTCCCGGTACCGGATTCTCGCGATAGGGCCGGATTTCCCGAAAGCCCAAGGAACGATAGAGGGTGATGGCTTCTTTCATGATGGGCACGGTATCCAGTCGCATCACCGGATAGGCCCTTCGCCGTGCCTCGTTGAGTACGGCTTCGACCAATTCCCTGCCAATCTTTTTGCCCCGGAATTCTGGCCGGACAAAGAGCCTTTTCATTTCACAAATCCCATCTTCAAGCTTCCTCATAGCGACACAGCCGACGAACTTCCCTCGAACGCGGGCAAGCAGCAAGACTCCACCCGGCGGCGCATATTCGCCCGGCAGCCCCGCCAGTTCGCGGTCAAAATCCTGAAAGCACAGGCTGAAATTGAGCGAGCTGGCGTATTCTTGAAGCGACGCCTTTGACTCTCCGATTTCGCCGGGCGTCAGTGCTGGCTCGATGACTGCACCCGCCTCCTTGCCTCCAGCCAACTCGCCACGGAGGACGGTGACCGCCTGGCCGCTGAGTAGAACTCGGTCGCCTTGGACTTTGATTTTAAGCTCGCCGCCGCGGGCTGAGGCTTGAAATGCCTTGAGTTCGTCTTTCTGAAGGCGTTTCTTCCAATAGGGACCGAGGCAGCAGTGGGCTGAACCCGTTACGGGATACTCCTGAATTCCGGCACGAGGCGCAAAAAACCTGGAAACAAAATCGTATTCGCCCGCTGACTTGCTAGTCAGAATCACGCCCCGGGCCTCAACCTGAGTCAGGCGGTTGAAATCAGGCGCGGCATTGCACACAATTTCTTCCGAAGCAACCTCGAGTAAGTAATCGAACCGACTTCGGCCCACGTAAACTGGATCAACTCCCAGAGATTCGATGAGGTCTGGGGGCGGTTTGGCAGGACTCTCAACGAGAGCGGGAAAGTCCATCGCAATCCAGCCATCGGAATGAGTCGCAGTCAGCAGCCCGCTTCGTGTATAGAACCGTGCTGTGGAGCCGGGGCTCAGGAGGTAGCCTTCCTCCCAGAGCACGTGGGCAGAGGCGAGTGTGGCATGGCCGCAAAGGTCTACTTCAGTCGCCGGCGTGAACCACCGCAGGCGGAATCCCTCTTCTACTTGTTCGAGGTAAGCCGTCTCCGAAAGGTTCATTTCCCGGGCGACATCCTGCTTCCATTGATCCGTTTGCGGCGCGGCCAGGATGCAAACCGCAGCAGGGTTCCCGCGAAAAGGGCGATGAGTAAAAGCATCAACTTGGATTATCTTGAAAGGCATGCTTTCGCCCCCTCCTGATTTGCCATATCTGGTAGACTCAGTATATAAAAATGCCTCTGGATGTGGCAATCTGCCAGGGCGGCTTGGCTGATGCATCCAGGCCCAGCCGCGAAGGGTAACGCCAGATGGGCTTCAATTAGCGCCGGATCCTATGAGTCCACCCACGTCGTTCAATAAGGCGAAAGCCTTGGAAGAGGCAGGCCGGCTTGTCAGCCAAAGGAAGATTCCCCAGGCCATCAAGCACTATTTGACGATTTCTGAGCACGATCCTTCCGATCTCAACCTTGTCAATATCATCGGCGACCTCTGCATTCGAGATGGGAACACTGCGGAGGCCCTCAAGCAGTTTCAAAAACTGGCGGACGCCTACACCCACGAGGGGTTTCTGCTCAAGGCAGTTGCCATCCACAAAAAGATTTCCAAGCTGGTCCCCAATGATGTGGAACCGCTTCTGAAGCTGGCGGAGCATTATTCAACGCTCAGCCTGGGGCGCGAAGCGCGCGAGCACTACATGCAGGCCCTGGCGTTTTGTGAGAAGCAGGCGCTGAATCATAAGGCGCTGGAAATTCTCCGCAAGCTGGTGAAACAAGAACCCGAGAACCTTGCTTATCGTGTCCGGCTGGGTGAGTCCTGCGTGGTCCTGGGCCAGAATGGCCCGGCAGCACAGATCTATGCGGAGATTGCCGAGATTGCCTACAAGCGCGGTGAACTTGCGGCTGTTGAACAGCCTCTTCAAAGAGCCATCCAGCTTGACCGGACCAATGTGCAAGCGAATCTCTTGGGCGTCCGGCTAGCTCTCGATTCTCGCCAGACGGGCCGCGCTAAAGAGATTCTTCAATCAAGCCTCTCACTCAGGTCCAATCCTGAAGCTGCCAGCCTTCTAATCGATGTTCACTTTCTTGAAGGAAATATTGATGCCGCGAGCCAAGTGGTGACGGGCGCATTCCGGGGGGGACTCGAAACCAGTGGCATCCTCCAGCACTATGTCCAGTCATGTCTAAGCGCGAGCGACCCAGACGCCGCCTTGCAACCCATCCGTGAATTAGCCGGGGAAGTTCTTGAACCGAACCGGGCGGAAACGATCCGGGAAGTGTTGCGGGTGATTTCTGAAAAATATCCTGACCACCTCCCCGCTCTGGAATTACTCTTCCGGGCTGCGGAGCGAACACCGGGCGGTGAGGACCTTTTAAAAGCATCGGAGCTCCTCAGTAACGCCTATATTCGCGGCAATCAGAGAGGCAAGGCCGAGGATCTTTACCGCCGACTTCTATCCCTTGAACCTGAAAACGGCATTTGGCAGGCCAGACTGAATGAAATTCTTCAGACCGGGTCGGGGCCCCAGGAATCAACCGGCGCAGAAGCTCCGAGGGGTGAGACTACAAAGCTAGAGGAGGAACCGGAAAATCCAAGAATCGAAGAGGCGCTTGAGAATGCCTCGATTTTTGCGCGCTACGGCCTGATTGATAAAGCCCTGGATGAACTGGACCGGGCGATCCAATCCGAACCCGAGAACCTCAAACTGTGGAGGCAGACGTTTGAGATTTCAAAGCAGGATAGGCCCCTGCGGGCCGCCCAGGCTGCCGAAGTGCTCGCCGGATTGCTACTCAAGTGCGGGGATTTGGAAGGAGCCAAGCAGTTCGAAAAGCTGGCCCGTGAATTTCCGGCTTCGGCCACTAATGATGTCCCCATCCAATCCGATTCCCCAGTCGAGTCAAGCAGCGCTCCATCCCATTTTGACTCCCCGGTAGAACCCGAGCTGGACCGGAATGAACTTGAGGCCCAGCCCGGCGCCACCTGGCCCAGTTCCCAGGCAAGCTCGGCACCGCCTAAGGTGCAGACTGTACCCTCGATTCCTGCGTCTTCAATGGCATCCCAACGCGCTTCGGTGTCACAAATTGACCTGACCGAAGAGGTGGAGGCATTAGCAACCATTAAGACCGGGCAGGTGGAGGAAGAATTAACCACCACGGCAGATGTTTTTGCCGAGGAACAGGCCGAAATCGACTTCTATCTTGAATACGGGTTTTTTGTTGAGGCTCAACAAGCTGCCGGAGCTCTTGCCGAGAAATTCCCGAATCATCCGGGACTTCCGGCTTTGGAGCGGCGCGTCGAAGAGGCCACTCAATCCGGTCCAGCCGCGCAAGAGGAATTCCCAGAGAGCGAGGCCGAAGCTGGTCCCACTGTGACAGCAGAAGAAGACAGCGCCCGTCTGCCGGCAGTTTATGAGGCAGGCCGGGATTTGGAGGAAGAGCAGGAGGCCACGCCAGAAGCACAAATTGTTGAAGGCGCTGAGTTTGCCATCACACCCACCTCTGAGAAACTTGAAGGCAAAGTGGAGCCCCAGTTTACTCCGGAGCCAGAGGATTGGATATCGGGGTCGTTGGAGGAGGCTCAACCTCCACCCTCGGAAATAACACCTGCGGAGGAACCTGCGCATACCCTCGACCTTGAGTGGATTTCGACAGAGGCAGCTCCTGAAGAGGAGACGGCTCGATCTTCTGAGCCCGAGCCAATTCCATTCGAGCCTGCCCTTGTTCAGGAATTGCAACCTGCTGCCGAAGGTGTTGCTGCCGCCACGGAAATGCCTTCGGTAGGGGAGTTCATATCTATTCATGACGTAGCGTCAATCGTCCCTGAATCGCCAGTCGAGGAGGCGCTTCACTCCGCTACCGAGTTGACTGCTGAACCTGTCCAGGAGCCCCCGCAGCCGGTTCCTATAGAGCAGTCCCAGACTACTCGCGAGGTGATGGCAGCAGTTCCCGAGCCCCTGCTCGTTTTGGAAGTTCCACCTGACGAGGATTTTGTCTCAATTGTCTCAGAGCCGTCCGCAGTTGAGGAAGTACTGCCTGCTCTTGAAATAACGCCTACCCTCCCAGAGCCACCCCATGCTATGGGCCTTCTGTCAGCGTTTGGGTCAGTTCATGAACCTGTCCATCTTGAGGAGCCACCGCCAACTCTTGAGGCTATACCTGTTCCCTCCGAACCGACTGCGGACGAAAGACCTTTGCCAACTCCTGAAGCGTCGTCAACCGTCCCTGGGCAACCTTCTACGGAGGAGCCTCTGTCAGCACCCGGCCCAGGTCACGAGCCCATTCAGGCTGAGGATGGATCGCCAATGCCCCCATTGCCTCCTCCACTGCCTGCCGACGAGGTTTTATTGCCACCCCCCTGGAGTCAAGTGTTTTCTGCTGAGGAGCTTACACCAATTATGGAGGCCGGGCCAGAGGTTGCAGTGGCCACTCCTGGTCAAGAGCCTCCACAAATCCCCCAACAGCCTCTCGATGCGGAACAATTGAAGGAGCCTGGAACGAAGACCGGTCAGCCTGCAAACCAAAATGAACCTTTCACCTCACAGGATGACGTGCCCGAATCCCCGGCGAGTGCTTCGGTGAACAAACCAACCAGCCCAGTTCCTGACCATCAAGCCCTCATCATTGATTCTTTGGAAGAGCCGGACGCCCATCAAGCAGGGCCGGAGGGTTCAGACTTGCCCGTCCCACCGCCTTTAGCTCAGGAGCAATCCCGTAAGCAACGGCGGCTAGTTCCGCAGCGGCCGGCAGCATCGTTCAACCAGATCTTGCAAGAACTAAGCGGCGATCTGGTGATTGCGGAATCCCCCGACAGTCCGGAAAAACACTATAATCTGGGCTTAGCCTTTCGGGAAATGGACCTGCTCGACGAAGCGATTGGAGAATTCCAAAAAGTAGTCAGGGGATCTGTGAAAGGCAGCCTGCCTCCGCGATTTCTGGAAGCGTGCAGCTTGCTAGCTTCCTGCTTTATGCAAAAAGGTATGCCTTCCATCGCCGTGAAATGGTACCAGCGAGCGCTCGATGTACCTGGTATCGAGGGAGATGCTCTTCTGGCCTTGAATTACGATCTTGCGGATTCCATGGATCGGGCTGGGCAGAAGAAAACCGCCCTCGAAAAGTTCATGGAGGTTTACAGTGAGAATATCGACTATCGTGACGTGGCCGACCGTATTCGAACACTCCAACATAGTCTAACGTGAAGCCCGGTAATCGTTTGGTTGAGGAAGCGGGTGAAAATGGCGAAGCCGGGCTCGCACATAATCAAACGATCCGGCCATTGAAGTGAGCCGAGCCTCTGACCCGGCAACGCTTGGGAGAAGGGACCTGGGAAGCTCTATTTGGCCTCTTATGAACCGATTGTTAACATTGACGCGAATTGCTTTCTTCCTGTGTCTGGGTGTGTTTCTGTTTATTATCCCTTGGCATGAGCAGTGGACCGCAAACTTCTTTGCGCGCCATTACCTCTGGCTTGCGCCGTTCGCCCGGAACTATTTCGTCCGGGGAGCCGTCTCGGGGGTTGGACTGGCGGACATCTGGCTGGGGATTCTTGAAGTCTGGCGCGCTGACTCTCGCACGGCTCGATAAGGAATCCGCCCGGAACTGCGCTTAGTCAGGAATAAGCTCTCCCCTCATGAACTCAGCCCCCAAGCTTTGTTACATCACAGACCGCAAGTTCTTCACCTCCTTTGCCGAATTTTCAGACTTTCTTGTGAAGGCCGCCCAAGCAGGCATCGATCTCGTTCAAATCCGTGAAAAGGACCTGGAAACACGGAGGTTGCTAGAGCTTGCGTCGGCTGCCCTGCAAGCGGCGGAAGGTTCTTCTTCACAGATTGTGGTCAATGACCGGGTGGATCTTGCGCTTGCAACCGGGGCGGCTGGCGTCCATCTGGGGACCCAGTCTTTACCGGCTTCGGCGGTACGCGGAATTGTCCCGGCAGGTTTCCTGGTGGGAGTTTCTTGCCATTCCACACAAGAGGCTGAAAACGCGGAGGCAGCGGGCGCCGATTATATTTTGTTCGGGCCGATTTTCGAAACCCCTTCAAAATTAGGGTGCGGGCCGCCGCTCGGTCTTGCCACCCTCCAGAGGGTTGCGCACCGCGTAAAACTGCCCTTGCTGGCGCTGGGCGGAATCACAATCCAGCGCATCCAACAGTGCTTGCAAGCCGGCGCAGCGGGCATTGCGGGAATTAGAATCTTTCAGGAGTGCGATTCGATTGAGCACCGCGTCCGGGAGCTGCGAGTCGAACTTGAAAAATGATGGCCTCGAGCCTGCCGTTAGTAACAGCAATGAGAAATGATTATGTCGAAAGTGCCTCAAGCGTCTGTGGGATTGAAGCTTCGTAAGCATCCTCACCTGATGGAGCTTAACACCTGGGTTTGGCTGGGCGAGCTTTCGCGCCAAGCTGGCCGGAGAATCGCGCTGGCCCAGGTTCCAAACGCTGAATGGGACCGGCTGAAAACACTGGGCTTCGATCTTATCTGGCTCATGGGAGTATGGAAGCGAAGCGCCGCGGGCCGGGCGATGTTCCGGACCAACCCAAGCCATTTCCCGCAATATGACCATGCTTTGCCTGGCTGGCGCCTTGCCGATGTGGTTGGTTCGCCTTACTCCATCCAGGATTACGTCCCCGACCCGCATCTTGGAAATTGGGACGAGTTGGATTGGGTGAGGAAACAGCTTCATCAGCGCGGCATGGGCCTGATCCTTGACTTCGTTCCCAACCACACCGGGCCCGATCATCCGTGGGTTCAGTCGCACCCGGAGTATTATGTGCAGGCGACCGAAGAAGATTTCCGCCGCGATCCTTCCTCCTTCATTGTTGTTGACCGCGATCCCGCCCCTTGCGTAATTGCACGCGGCAAAGATCCCTATTCCCCGCCGTGGCCGGACACAGCCCAACTGAATTATTTCAACCCGGAAACTCAGGCCGCCATGGCGGAAACCGCGCGAACCATCGCCCAACATTCCGATGGCGTGCGCTGCGACATGGCGATGCTCATCGTCAATAAAGTCTTCGCACACACGTGGGGATCACGGCTCTCTGCATTTCTCGCCCCAACCCGCGAATTCTGGCCGGATTTGATCAGTTCCCTCCCTGATTTTGTCTGGATCGCTGAGGTTTATTGGGATATGGAATGGCAGCTTCAGCAAATGGGTTTCCAGTTCGCTTACGACAAGCGTTTGTATGACCGCCTCCGTTCCGCCGGCCCGCAAGAAATCCTGGCTCATTTGCGGGCTGATCTTTCCTACCAGACTCATTTGGTCCGCTTTCTTGAAAACCATGACGAGGAGCGCAGCGCCGCCGCATTCACGGATGGAAAGCTGCAAGCCGCTGCCGCGCTCATCGCGACACTGCCTGGCCTGCGCTTTTACCACCAAGGTCAGTTGGAAGGCCGGAAAATTCACCTGCCGATCGCGCTCGACAGGGCCGCTGACGAATCTTCGGATTCAGCGGCCCAGTCTTTTTATAAAAAGCTACTCGAAATTTCGCGTCGGGAAATCTTT
>CALCEB010000146.1 GCA_937900045.1 uncultured Acidobacteriota bacterium | reverse complement strand
GGCGCGGAAGGGCGGATGTGCCTGCTACGGGGTAGTGGCCGATTGCCAACTGATCCTTGCCGGCGCGACACTCATGATCGCCCGAGGAGGGGCACAAAGCCAGTTCTTACGCTGATTTTGCGCACAGTTCGTAACTTGTTGATTCTAAGTTAATTGATTGGGTTTGTTCTGAAAATCGATGTAACTCATGCATCATCTATGGGTTAGCCGGTTTTTACCGTGGCTTTGTTCCTAATTTTCCGCGCAAAGTTTGTAACTTGCTGATTCCAAGTAGATTGCTTGGCTTTGTTCCAGAAATCGATGTAACTCTAGCAACATCTATGTGTTAGCAGCATTTTCAATGGCTTTGATAGTGGCTTTGAATCGCTTTGTTCCTCATGATTTATCCATGTTTTCATTGCATTACAGACTTTTCCACAGGCAAAAAAAGATTGTTTTTTTCCGCTCATTGGGTTCGCACCCGCATTTTTACTGGGTTTTTCACTCTCTCATAATGGCTTTGTTCCTGGAGCCGCAAATTGGTCCTTCTTTTCAATGACATAGATTCGCCGGTCATGAGAAACCTTTTAAAGTAAGTGTACTGTACCTATATTACTCCATAAGTACATCATTGTCAAGGACTCTTTCGGTTGGGTAGTGGCGTCCAGCCAGGACCACTCCCGTTCACAGCCAGAATGATTCCACAGATGATTTTTCTGACCTTTACGGCTTAAGGCAAGCAGGAAGCCGCTGACCTTCAGTGCAGGATGGTGAAAAAGGCCACTATGCCCGTCATCCTGAGAGCAGCGAAGGATCTCACTCATTTCTTTTCAGTGCAATACGGGGATGCTTCGCTTCGCTCAGCATGACAAGCGAGGGGCACAGGACGACAGGCGAAGAGCTCAGGCTGACAATGGGTAGCGGCCCCGATCGCAGATATCGCGGAAGTGACATGTCCGCGCCACCGGGCGAATCATATGTGCAATCCAGACCCATATAAGCGCCGGGCTCATTCGAGCGCGAACCTGGCGGCGCTAATCGCCGCTGCGCTTGGCAACGATCAGCGTGATGTCGTCATGCTGTTCGTGAGGGCTAAATTGTTGAACTTCGTCCACCACCGAGGTCAACAGGTCTTGCGCAGGCAGCGCGCCATTCCGCCGTAACGCTTCGATTAGCCGCTGTTCCCCAAATTCTTCGCCAGCATCGTTAAATGATTCGGTGACGCCGTCGGTGTAGAGAGCCAGTGTGTCTCCTCGATCCAGCCGGCGTTCCCCACTTGAGCCATTCCATTCCTGAAAAAGTCCGAGGACGGAGCCGGTGGATTCGAGCCGTTCCAGGTTGAGATCCTTTCGCAGGAGCAGAGCGGAAAGATGCCCGCAATTCGCGTATCGCAGGCGCTGAGTCTGATCGTCGTATTCCGCAAAGAAGAGGGTGGCGTAGGCGTTGTCGGTCGTATTCTCGTAAAAGAGCCGGTTCACCGAACGTAAGAAGCGTTCTGGCTGCTCCAAAGCGAACGGCGTGAAGGGGCGGTTCCAGTATGTTGCACACTGATTGCGCAGATGCGCCTGCAAATTCGCCATCAACAGAGCAGCGGCGGTTCCTTTTCCTGAAATGTCGGCAATCACCAGCCCGAGCCGCTCCCGGCCGAGATCAAGAAAGTCGTAGTAGTCGCCGCCGACATGGCGAGCCTGGATGCAAACACTGGCATATTCAACCGTTTTGAGCGCCGGTTGCGTCTGCGGGAATAGTCTCGCCTGTGCCTGCCTGGCAATTTCCAACTCCTGGGCAGAACGGCGTTCGGATTCGATCCTCTCGGCATGCGCGCGGCGTTGCGCCTCGACTTCCCAAGTCATTTCTCCGAGGCCCAGAAGCATAAACGAATTCCCGTCCACATCTTCGAAGCTGGTGAAGGTTCCGCCCCAGGCCGGCGTCTCAGGTGGATGATGAAAACGAACCCCGCGCTTGCGCCATTCTTCAAACTTGGCAAAGACATCCTCGGTCAGGAAAACAATTTGAGTGGAGTGGCCAATGAGCTTGTACTCCTCAGAATCGGGCTTAGGAGCGACGAGAGCAAGCATTGCAGTGCCATCCGGAGGGGAGACGCCTACCCAGCGATCGCCAGATAGAAAGCGAGCGCCAAAGGCAGAGTTGAATCCGAGTTGGTCCACGTAGAATCGCAGGCTTCGATCCTGGTCGCGAACGAAAACAGTAACAGTGCTGAGGCGGAGGTAGGGATCCTGTCGATCCGGGTGAAAACTGCACCGATGCGCTCTGAAAGTTGAAGGAGGGCTGTTCATCGCCGTGATTATAGCACCAAAAACCACGCCTTCGTGCCCCCCTGCGGGGGAAAGCGGGTCGTGCTATCAAGGGTCATCGCGGCCGCTATTCGCGCTGGCCCAGTAGCCGGGTCTTGCAACCACCACGGCATTCGATTTCTTCGTCAGGCGCACCCGAATTGAATGGTAACCGGCCTGGGGATGATGAGGTTGGAACGTTAACAAATAGCGATTATGGAGATCGTCGGCGAGGCGGTTGAGTTGATGATCGAAACGGAGCTTGGAATTGAACCGAAGAGACTCGCCGCCCGAGATTTTGGACAGAGAGTTGGCAGTGTTGCGGCGCATGGCGTTCAAAGCAAATTGGAAAGGCTCCATATAAGTGAATTCCGGCCCGTCGTACTGGCCGTGAAGGTCGCGGCTCAGCTCGGAAGCCGCAGGCGAAAACGAAAGGCTATAAATGGTGATATTCGTTCCCGCCACGCGCTGCAATAAATCATGCACGGTGGCCATGCGGCTACCGTGGTCGCGAGTCTCGCTGATGATGAGCAGCACCCGGCGATTCCGTTCTGGCCGGCGGGCGAGTAAAAGAAGCGAATAGCCCACGGCATCGTCGATTGCGGCTCCGCCGTCACCCGGACCTAACCGGTGCAAAGCCGAGGAAACCGAGTTCGAGTCTGATGTAAAGTTTTCCAGCAGGTAAGGATGGCTGTCAAATAGGACGATCGCCATTTCGTGCGGAACCTCGCCCATCATGGAGTCCAGCATCAATCCGAGATGACGGAACCGAGCGAACTGCGCCGGGGCATCTCTGCCGCACTGGATTGCGACCACGACGGAAAACGGCTCCATATCGAAATCGGAATCCACTTTGACCGGTTGCAGGACGCCGTTATCTTGAACTCGAAAATCTTTGGCCGAGAGGCCATAAACGATTTCACCCGCCTTGGTTTCGACAAGCGTGGGTACCAACACAACGGTCGAGGTGGTCCGCAGGGCATGCTGCTGCCCTACACAAAGTTGAGGAAGACTCAAAATAAGTCCTCCCACGATGGCGAGCGATTGCAATCGGGCTATCACAATCTGCATGGAATTCAATCCAGATTTACACATGCAAGTCCTTGGTCTTCGATGTTCATGACAACAGCGGTTGCAGGAAGCCACGATCCATTTGGTTTTGATTGATCCCGAGCTTATCTTGCATCGAAAGGCCCACGGACCGAAAGGCGCTGTCCGTGGCGAGCGGCTTACGCGACCTTGCGCAGAACAAAGATCCAGGTGTTGCTGACGCCGCGCCGGGCCAGCCACTTGCGGAAAGCCATCCCTCGGAAGCGAAGCAAGCCGAACTGGGTGCAGGCCAAGGCGGGGGAGTCCGCGGCGCGGACGAGCATGGTGTGATCGAAGATCTTCAGCCACCGCCCTCGGGAATAGGAACGATATTCGGCCAAATGGGAGGGGAATGTTCCGTGGATAGGCGGGTAAAACCATCTTTTTAAAATCTGAAGCAGATCTGGACGTGCCTCTGGGGTGTTGCGGCTTACCGCATACGCGCCTTCAGGAGAAGCGGACTTCCGGGACTCCCTCCACTTTTCCGTCACACGCAGGGGATACCCAAGAGGATGTAGGACCAGGCCTGAGGCCTTCCAGAACCGCGTTGGTACGATGTGGGCCATATATCCGCCGGGGCGTAGGACGCGGACCGCTTCATCGAGCGCCGTCGAGCGATCCTTCATGTGTTCGGCCACGGCGCAGGAGAACACTAAGTCAAAAGCACCATCTGGAAACGGTAGCTCCTCCGCCCGGGCAAAGCAAAAACCCGAAGCGCCCGATGGGGCCTCTTCCGGGTCGATGCCGAACACTTGACCGAACCGGTGGCGGAGCAGTCCGAGCTGGAACCCGTCACCACTTCCGAGCTCCAAGACGGTTGCGTCCGGGCCCAAGGGCAGGTGCCGCATCAGGCATTCGAATTGGACGCGGCGCACTGCGTGCATCCAACGCCGCCAGGAGTCCCCGACAATGGTTTGCCTTTCGAGCATCATAATCCGGCGCTCTCGCTTCAAGGGAGGTACCCAAGGAAAAATGCCTTTCTGCCCGTGGTGGCACGAAGGCCGGGAGATCACAGCGCACAAACTGTGCCTTGACTACCGTTGCTTGCTTTCCATCATTTGCCTGACGACCGTTTGCAGGATGCCGCCATTCTTGTAGTAATTCACTTCGACGGCGGAATCGAGGCGCGCGATCACTTGGAAAGATTTTGCCGGTTGGCCATGGACACTGGCCTTTACCGTAAGCTCCTGACGCGGCTTGATTTCGCCGCTGATCCCCTCAATGTCATAAGTTTCCTGCCCGGTGACTCCCAGTGAGGCAGGGTTCTCTCCCGGCTTGAACTGGAGCGGCAGCACACCCATTCCCACCAGGTTGCTGCGGTGAATGCGCTCGTAAGTTTCGGCGATCACGGCTTTGACGCCCAGCAGCAGCGTGCCCTTGGCCGCCCAATCGCGCGACGAGCCCGCGCCGTACTCCTTTCCTGCAATCACCAGCAACGGCACTTGCTCTTGCCGGTAGCGCATGGCCGCGTCAAAGATGCTCATCTGCTCGCCGGAGGGAACATGCAGGGTGACGCCGCCCTCGACGCCGGGCACCAGAAGATTCTTCAGACGGATGTTGGCGAACGTGCCGCGCACCATGACGCGGTCATTGCCGCGCCGCGAACCGTAGGAATTGAAATCCTTTTTCTCGATGCCGTGTTCCCCGAGGTATTTCCCGGCCGGACTATCGAGGGCGATATCCCCGGCGGGCGAGATGTGATCCGTAGTGACGGAATCACCCACCAGCACCAGCACGCGGGCCCCGCGGATGTCCGAAACGGGCGGAAGCTCAGGGCCAAATCCGGCGAAGAACGGCGGCTCTTGGATATATGTCGAGTCCGGGCGCCATTGGTAGATGCCTCCGCCCGCCACCGGAATGGCGTTCCACGTAGGATTCCCTTCCCACACATCGCCGTAAGCCTTCTTAAACATTTCAGGATTCAATGAGCGGCTCATGGTCTCCAGAATTTCCTGCTGGCTTGGCCAGACTTCCCGCAGGAACACGGGCTTGCCTTTCGAATCGTTGCCGAGCGGCTCGGTGGCCAGGTCCTTGTCCACGGTTCCGGCCAGAGCGTAAGCCACCACCAGAGGCGGCGAGGCCAGATAGTTGGCCTTGACGAGGGGATGAACGCGGCCTTCAAAATTGCGGTTGCCGGAGAGCACCGCCGCGGCCACAAGCTGATTCTCCGTGACGGCCTTGCCCACGTTTTCCGGCAAGGGGCCGCTGTTGCCGATGCAAGTGGTGCAGCCATAACCCACCAAGTTGAAGCCCAATTCCGCAAGGCTGGCCAGCAGTCCGCTCTGCTCCAGATAATCGGTCACCACTTTTGATCCGGGCGCCATGCTGGTCTTCACATAAGGCGGGACGCGAAGTCCGCGCTCCACGGCTTTCCTGGCCAAAAGTCCCGCGCCCAGCATCACCGAGGGATTGGAGGTGTTGGTGCAGGAGGTGATGGCGGCGATGACCACGGCGCCGTGAGAAATGCTGGCTTGCGAGCCGTTGAACCCCACGGTGGCGCGGCGCGAGACGGCCTCCGCCGCAAGTCCGTAGCCGCGCTCCTTGACAGGCGCAGTCAACGACTTCTCAAACGACTGCTTCATGGCCGAAAGCGGAACGCGGTCCTGCGGGCGCTTGGGTCCGGCCAGGCTGGGCTCGACGCTCGCAAGGTCCAGCTCCAGATTTTCGGAATACCCAGCATCCGCACTGGAATCGGCGCGGAAAATCCCTTGTTCCTTGGTGTAGCGCTCGACGCGGTCAACCTCTTCGGGCGTTCGCCCGGTGGAGCGCAGGTAACGCAGGGTTTCCTCATCCACCGGGAAAAAGCCCACCGTTGCACCATACTCGGGCGCCATGTTGCCAATGGTGGCGCGGTCGGGCAGAGTGATTTGCGAAAGGCCGCTGCCATAAAACTCCACGAACTTTTCCACCACGCCTTTCTTGCGGAGTATTTCCGTAACCGTCAAAACCAGGTCGGTGGCCGTGACACCTTCGCGCAAGCCGCCGTGCAGCTTGAAGCCGACCACTTGCGGCGCAAGCATGTAATAGGGCTGGCCGAGCATGGCGGCTTCCGCCTCAATGCCGCCCACGCCCCAGCCCAACACGCCCAGACCGTTGATCATGGTGGTGTGGGAATCCGTGCCCACCAGAGTGTCTGGAAAGACTTGCCATTCGCCCCTTTGTTCAACCAGCAGCACCACTTTTGCCAGGTATTCCAGGTTGACCTGATGCACGATGCCCGTGGCGGGCGGCACTACGCGGAAATTCTTGAATGCCTTTTGGCCCCAGCGCAGGAATTCGTACCGCTCGCGGTTCCGCTTGAATTCGATTTCCGAATTTTTTTGCAATGCGGTCTGAACGCCGAAAACATCCACTTGCACGGAATGGTCAATCACCAGGTCCACCGGCAGCAGCGGATTGATGCGCTCCGGATCGCCGCCAAGCTTCTTCACGGCGGAGCGCATCGCCGCGAGGTCCACGACGGCAGGAACGCCGGTGAAATCCTGCAGGATGACTCGCGCCGGCTTGAAGGGGACTTCCGATTGCGCAGGCGTCTTCGCGCTCCATCTCGCCAGCGCCTGAACGTTCTCCGCAGTGACGGTTTCACCGTCGATGTTCCGCACCACGGATTCGAGCAACACCTTAATAGAATAGGGCAGCCGCGAGATCGGACCCAACCCTGCCTTGTCCAACCGGTCCAAGCGGTAAATGACAGCTTCGCCTTGGGCAGTCTTAAAGGAGGCACGGGCTGAAAAGGGATCTTGCTTCGCAGTTATCACGGCAGGTTCACCTCAATCAGGAATGGACCGATCATCTGGACTACATTTGATCTTACAACAATTTCGCGCAGAGGGGTTTGCTCCGGTATGGACATTCGCAAGTAGCGGGAATCTGGCCCTTTCAGTTCCCGGAAAAACAAGCCATAATAGTCCAAGGGCTTGGGGCAAGATGTGTAAGGCCAGCGTCAAAGGGCGAGGGCGCGGTTGCAGTATTAATATTCCGGCATTTTGCCCCGGGTTAATCACAATTCGCCGTTGAAGAGTGATTCGCTGTAGCGGCGCTCTATGAGCGCCGGAAACCGCTGAGGACCCAAGTTCGGCGCTCATAGAGCGCCGCTACAGCAAACAAACTGAGACACTACCGAGGCCTGGGCCCGACTTTTTTTGGCGTTTGCTTTTGGGTGATCCTCCATGAACGAAATAGAAACAATTCCCGCGAATGCCGATTCCGTCGAAGCCGGAGAGATTCCCCGGACGCTCCCGCCCGAGGACACGGTTGAAAAGGCGGTCCGGGAGCCGGGATGGGCGGAAGCCCGGCAACTGGCGCTGAAACAGCTCGACAAGCTTGTGGGGCAAGAACCCAAGATGCTTCGTGGCAACCGGCCGGAAGCCGTCCATGCGATGCGCGTATCCAGCCGGAGACTTCAAGAGGAATTGGACCTCATTTATTCCAAGCCGCGTCCACCCGAAATCCGCCGGCTGCGCCGCAAGGTCCGGCGTTGCCGGAGCGTTCTCTCCGGCTTGCGCAATTGCGACGTTCTGCTGGCGCGGACCGAGAGCCGCCTTGCCAATTCCCGATCGACCCGCCGCCAAGCGTGGGGGACGGTTGCGGCGTTCCTTCACAAACGCCGTGAAGCGCTCTTCTCCAAAGCGGCTCACAGGCTGACTCGAATCAATTTGCCGGAAATCTATCTCGAGCTTCGGGACCACCTGGCCGGGCCAAATACAGCGCTGGGTTCATCCCGGAACGGTGACGAACCCTTGCCGCCGCCAGAACAGAATCATCCTGCCGAGTCCCTGCGGAAGCGTTTGGCTGATGAGCTAAACCGGCGTTGGGAGGAATTCGAGCGCCAGGCCGGGAAAGCGAATGAGGATCCCGGCCACACGGGGCTGCACCCTTCACGGATCGCCGCCAAAAAATTGCGTTATCTGATCGAGGTGGCTGCCGAATTCGAGGTCGAGGGAAGCCAGCAGGCTCTCGAATGGTTCAAGAAATTGCAAACGGTCCTTGGAGACTGGCACGACCTCGAAATGTCGGAAATCGTGCTCACGCAAATCGTGGGAAACGCCAAGTTCATTCGCGAAAACCTGGCGCAGGCGCCGTGGATATTGAGGCTCATTGAACAAGAACGTAAATCCAAGGAACGCCTAAAGAACAAAGGCATGGAAACGTTGCGCCATGTCTCGAGCCATGGTCCCATCCGCGCCTGGATCAATTCCCTTCAATAATTCCCTTCCGCCTTTGGGTTGTTAGCGTGGGCTTGTTGATTCTCTTCGCAGCTTCTCTCCCACCGGTTCAGGAGCGGCCCAATTGTTGAA
>CALCEB010000145.1 GCA_937900045.1 uncultured Acidobacteriota bacterium | reverse complement strand
TTCCAAAGCCTAGCGTTCCACTCGATGGGCTTCATGCGTCCATGCTAAGGCTCGCCGAGGAAAAATGCAAGAACTACTTAACATAGTACTACTAGTTGCATGAATTTTTTTCTCCATATGTCTTTCAATCGAGAATCAACAGATGTGTGAACCCATTTCCAGTGTTGCAGGAAAGTCTCGGGTGAACCATCATCCACTTAATCCTTGGACACCACTCTAGCCGCCGGCGATGGCCCCGATGATGAGGAAAGGCTCGGCTCCGGACGCCACTGCCCCGGGCAGCGGGGCGTCCGCAGGCTCATGGGACAAATCCTCCTCGCAGGCGAAGAACCTGATGAACGGCCGGCGCTGTTGCGTGACGTGGTCGCGGATCGTCCCGCGCAGCATCGGATAGCGGGCCTCGAGCGCGTCGAGGACCGATCGCTGCGTGGCCTCGCCCTCGACGTCAAGCTTCACCTCGCCATCGACGTGCGCCAGCATCCGCAGATGTGCAGGGAGTATGACTCGAATCATGGCAGCGTCTGGACCTCCACAGAAAGCACCGCCGGAAGATCCCGGACGATGGGAGCCCAATTGTCTCCTGCGTCCGCCGATGCGTATACCTGCCCGCCGGTGGTGCCGAAATACACGCCGCACGAATCGAGCGAGTCGACGGCCATCGCGTCGCGCAGCACGTTGACGTAGCAGTCGCGTTGCGGCAGGCCCTTCGTGAGCGCCTCCCACTCGTTGCCGCCCGTCTTGCTGCGGTAGACGCGCAGCTTTCCCTCGAGCGGAATGTGCTCCGAGTCGCTCTTGATCGGGACCACGTAGACGGTCTCCGGCTCGTGGGCGTGAACGTCAATCGCGAACCCGAAGTCGGTGGGCAGATTGCCGCTGACCTCGTGCCACTGGTCGCCGGCGTCATCGCTGCGCATCACGTCCCAGTGCAACTGCATGAAGAGCACACTCGGACGCGACGGGTGCATGGCGAGGCGGTGAACGCAGAAGCCGACCTCGGCGTTCGGGTCCGGGATGTATTGCGACTTCAGCCCGCGGTTGATGGGCTTCCACGTCTGACCGCCGTCGTCGGTACGGAAAGCGCCCGCCGCCGAAATGGCGATGTAGATCCGGCCGGGATCGCTCGGATCGAGAATGATCGTGTGCAGGCACATCCCGCCCGCGCCGGGCTGCCATTTAGGCCCTGTGCCGTGGCCGCGCAATCCGGGGAGCTCCTGCCACGAGTGCGCGCCGTCGGTCGAGCGGAACAGGGCGGCGTCTTCCACTCCGGCGTAGACCGTGTCCGGGTCAGTCAGCGACGGTTCGAGATGCCACACGCGCTTGAACTCCCAGGGGTGTTGCGTGCCGTCGTACCACTGATGCGTGGTGAGGGGCTTGCCGGTTTCGGGAGTTGTGTCGTAGACGAATTTGTTGCTCTGGCCAACCGGCATGCCGCCTGGCGCGGGCATCTTTTCCCCTCCGGGCGTCTCCCACGTCTTGCCGCCGTCGCTGGAGCGCTGGATGATCTGCCCGAACCAGCCGCTCGTCTGCGAAGCATACAGCCGATTCGGGTCTGCCGGCGATCCCTTCACATGGTACATCTCCCAACCGGCAAAATGAGGACCGCTAACGTCCCACTGTTCGCGCTTTCCGTCCGACGTCAGGACGAATGCGCCCTTGCGCGTGCCAACCAGTACTCGTACGTTGCTCATGTGCTTCTCCTTTGTGAGTTTCAATGAGTAGCCCAGAGTCCCGATCAGATCGGGGCTCTGCGGTTCTTGATCTTGCAGGAACGGAAAGCTCAGTCTTCGACGAACGACTTTAGCCTGGCCAAGGCCTGATCCCACAGCTCGGAGACGAGATCGAGGTATTCTTTGATTTCTTCAATCGGCTCCGGATCGAATCGGAATAGGCTCTCGCGACCCGAACGGACGCTGTGCACGACTCCGGCGCTTTCCAAGACTCGAAGATGCTTGGTGATCGCCTGTCGAGTCAACCTGGAGCCCTCTGTTAGCTGAGAGATCGAACGTGGTTGCCCGCCGCAGAGCACTGCAACCAGCGATAGCCGCGTCTCGTCGCCCAGCGCGGCAAAAACGGGTGCGTGATCCCGCCGTTTGGCGGCCAGGCTGCTACGACCTTTGCCCGACATAGCTCTCGATGTTCTTCATTTGCTCTGTCCAGCCACCGTCATTCATGCGGAATGCTTCGAGGCGGCGGTCTGCCGGGATTTTGTCGAAGCCGGACTCCGTGAGCAGAAGCAGCGTGCCGCTCGTGGTCTTCTCCAGCCTGAATTCGACGAGCGTTGGTGTCTCCTTCGAGTAATCTGTTTTAGGATCGACGGCATAGGGATGCCAGGTGAAGGAAAAGAGCCGTTCGGGCTCCATCTTCTGCACGACGGCCTCCCATTTGACGTGCTCGTAGCCAGGATAGGTAATGTGGCCACGCGAGATCTGACCCGGTACGAACGGGCCATCCAGTTTCACGCGAAACCACTCGCCGAACTCACGGTGATCCGTCAGCGCGCGCCAGACCCGCGAAACCGGCGCCTTGAGTTCAATACGCTTCTCAATCCGATTATCCATGTTAAGCAACCTCCAGGTTGCATATTAGCATGGGCCGGCAGAAACTGCAACCTTTTTGTTGCCCTTTGGGGTCCTCTATTTCGACGGCGCAAGTCTGAGAAGCCGCTCTTGTCGATCTTGGTGGTAGGCGCATGAATCCGCCACTCTTCTTCTACGACGCTCTACCGACTACCCCCGCCACAAGTCGCCCTGCTGTATCGACGTTCTGGCCCGCTCGAAATCGACATGCCCGACGCAAAAAATATGCCGCCTCGTTCGTTGTCGATTCGCCGTAAGGAGCCTCAGTCGTCGATTTCCTGGTAAGCTAAGGTCCACAAATCGCGGCAGAAATCCGTTTATAGCTACTTTATTGTTGCTCCCATGCTTGCTTTAAAGTTTTGATGTCAATTTTATCCATTTTAAGCATTGCTTGCATGACTCTTCTCGATTTCTCAGCATCCTTGCTTTGCAACATCTCACCCAAGACAGCGGGAACGACCTGCCACGACACTCCATATTTGTCTTTAAGCCAGCCGCATCGGTTTGTTTCTCCGCCCTCGGAGAGCTTCCCCCATAACTCATCCACTTCTTCCTGGGTCTCGCAGTTCACGACGAACGATATGGCTGGCGAGAACTTGAACACTGGGCCGCCGTTTAACGCTACAAATTCTTGCCCGTCCAGCTCAAATGGCACCGTCATTACCGTTCCCTTTGGCCTTCCGGAGGCTTTCGCCCCTTCTTCGCTATAGCGGGCAGCCCTCCCGATCTTAGAATTTTTGAAAATCGACACGTAAAAATTCGCTGCCTCTTCGGCTTTATCATCGAACCACAAGAACGGGGTGATCTTCTGCATTGAGTTTTACACCTTTCTATTGGGTCGAGCAAGCAAGTAGCGCAGACCTCCGCTTTTGAGGTCTGCGCTACCTTTCCCCGCTCCCGAATTTGGGTAACAGTGGAGTCGGGTCCCGTTCTCGCCAACGGCGCCGGACTTCAGCGAGGACTTCTTCGCGATTTTTCTCCATTTTCTCAATCACCGCACATGACGCTCCCGTCTCCTCGTGCCGCGATCCCCAAATCAGCAACTCCAAAAGTACCGGCGCCAGATCAATCCCTTTCTCTGTCAGCCGGTAGTTCACCCGCCGCCCATCACTCTTTTCTTGTTCGGCAATAATGATTCCCGAAGCCGCGAGCTTGCGCAGGCGGTCCGACAGGATGTTTGTGGCAATCCCTTCGCCCGATTCCTGGAACTCCTTAAATGTGCGAAAGCCGCGAACCATCAGATCACGGATAATCAGCAGCGACCAGCGATCTCCAAATCTCTCGAGGGAGATACTTACCGGGCAGCCGGACCGGCGTTTCGACTTAGGCTTCCCAGGCACCTTCGCCACATTATCAGCGTTACTTGCATAATGCAAGTAAATATTTGTGATGCCTCAGGCTGCTTTTGCACTGGGGCTCCTCGCGAACCACAGCGAAGTTCGGGATTCCGCCAGAGAATCGGCATCCGCCGGATGCGCCGTTATCCGCTCGCAAAATCAGAATCCGCAAGCCCCCTGCTTCTCCGAAAGGCCGACAAACCGGGAGTTGACGGCGCTACGGTAAATGCAACGGCGTTTGTCACGACCGATTGTAGCGGCCTAGTATTACTTTGTTAGGTTTAATCACGGACCGACAGGGCATGGCTTCAGCCATGCCACATCCGAACCCAAGGAAAAGCGGCTTTAGCCGCTGAGGGCCTCAGGGGCTAAAGCCCGAACCCCCGGATTACTGCCAACGGCATGGCTGAAGCCATGCCCTGTCGGTGCTCGCAACCGACTTAACATAGTAATATTAGACGCCGCGAGACGCGCCGTTTTCGTCACCGTGGCTCGGGCGGCATTGAACCTCCTGCGCAAGCTCGGGCGCGATCCAAGAGCAGTTCGTGCTCGCGTGCATTGCGCGTGAGCGATGCCGCGCGTTCGAACTCCGCGCGGGCCTCGTCGAGGCGGCCGAGCTTAGCGAGCAAGTCGCCGGCTGCGCTCGGCAGGCAGCCCTCGACTGCAAGGAGGAAGCCGGCTTTCATTCCGTCCTCAATCAACTTGCCCATCGTAGCCATTTCCTCCTGTGTAGGAGGAACGCCTCGCTCGGCGGTCTTGTAAATGCTCAGGAATCGCATGTTATGTCTCCTTGTATTTTTGGGTTCGGCGCTCGATTGCCGGACGCTCATGCTCGGGAGTGAATCCCCGCTCGGCTCTAGCCCGGAAATTGTTCTTGCGGCTGGCCGGTCCGTCCGGTTCCCGGCGGTCGCAGCGCGTCAGTTTCAACGCGAAGCCTCCAGCGCCTCCGCCATTTCGAGCAATTTCCTGACGGTGTTCCAGTTTCTGCCTGTTGCGGGTGTTTTCGCTGTCCTCTCAATGACTGCCCACGATAGTTTTGAACCGGCGATGCCGTTGGGAAAATGGATGTAGATCTCGCGGCCTTCGATCCGCAATTCCTCGGGATCAGTCTTGATTCCAAGAATCTTGTTTCGAGCCTCAGGGCCAGGATCGCGGGCGAGGAAGGCGACAAGGAGTTTACTGGGATCGATGCCGGGCCGCATGGCGAATGGATTCCTTCGAACCACCTCCCTCAGTTCGGAAGAGGTTCGAACCATGACGCCGGGACGAAAGCCAAAGCTCGACTCGATCCCGTCCTCAATCCGCTTGGCCACCAGGACGAGGTCCCGTTCCTCCGTCCTGAAAACGACGTTGCCGCTCTGTACGTAGGTTTGCGCGTCTCGCAGTCTGAGGGTCTCATAGAGCGCGCGCAGCGCGTCCATCTTGATTTTATTGTGGCCCCCCACATTCACGCCACGAAGCATTGAAATGATCGCTGTCATATCAGATCCCAGCATCGCCCGCTGAGGCTCGGGCGGCGGCAAAGTTAGCCTGAATTATTCACGAATTTCCCACTGGGAGTCGCCAGGGCACGGTTTTAACCGTGCCCTCGAGTTTCTACATTTTGTCGGCCAGCTTGCTGTTCTGAGCCCTTCGCAGTCATTCTGAGCGAAGCGAAGAATCCCGGTATTTCCGCTCAGGGTAAACTCCGCGAAGAATCCCGGCATTTGGCTCAGGGTAAACTCCACGAAGATTGTCCAGTTCGCTGCCGGGCAAAAGATCAAATACAGTGATCCTTCGCTCCGCTCAGGATGACAGCACTAGAGGCTTGGCTGATACTCACAGATTCCAGAAATGTGGAAACTCCAGGGCACGGTTAAAACCGTGCCCTGACGACCCTCGAACAAACTTTCGTGAATAATCCGGATTAGAAATGGATGCCACGGACCGCGACGGCAAATGTCCCGGTAAACATCACACGCAGCGCAGCACCACCAGCGTCATGTCATCATGCTGGGGAGCGCCTGCGGCAAAGGCGTCCGCTTCCTTCATAATCTGTTCGATCAGCTTAGCGGAACAGAGGCAGTCCAAAGCCTCAATCGTATCGATCAAGCGCGATTCTCCCCACTCTTCATCTGCCGGATTCATGGCCTCGCTGATGCCGTCCGTAAAGGCCACCAATAAATCGCCAGACGCCAGGATTTCCTCTCCGTGCTGATAGGGATAACCCTCCAGCAAGCCCACCACGGTTCCGCCGGTTTCGAGGCGGCGGACTTCCCAACTTTTCGCCGCTCTTTTGAAAACCATGGGAGGATTATGTCCGGCGTTGACGTAGGTCAAACCGTGAGTCGCGGGATCATATTGCGCATAGAAGAAAGTGGCGTAGCGGTTTACGGAAGACGCTTCGAAAACCAGCCGGCTGACGTTGGTGATGAGGCTTGAAAGGTCCTGAGTCCCGCGCATGGCCTCGCTACGCAGTGATGCTTGAAGGCTCGCCATCATCAGCGCGGCGGCAATTCCTTTGCCGGAGACGTCGCCCACCGCAATGCCCAGCTTTCCTCCCGGCAACGCCAAAAAGTCATAGTAGTCTCCACCCACGCCCAAGGCCGGCCGGCAAGCGCCGCAGTAATCGAGGCCGGGGATCGCCGGCAGTTTTTGGGGGAACAGGCGCTCCTGCACCTCGCGGGCAATCTCCACCTCGCGGTTCAGCTTTTCGCGCTGCGCCACCTCCTCCGCGATGGCGGCGGTAAGCTGCGCGTTTTCGAGCGCCAAGCCGGTTTGAGTGGCCACCGACTTGAGTAGGCGCAAGTCCATGCCAGAATAAGGCTCCTCGGAACGCTTCTCACCGAGGGTTAGAAAACCGAGCAGCTTTTCCTTCAACCCGATGGGTAGCAGCAATTGGGCGCGAAGCGTGGTGAGTTTTTGGCGCTCTTCTTCAGTGATTTCGCCAGAGCGGTAAATCCAAGAGTTCGGGTCATCCATATAAACCCGGGCCGGTTCCATGGTCTGAGCCAGTTGTTTGACGGTCGCAGCGCTGGCGGGGAAGGCAACCTGCGGAGTCTGGTCATAACCGTAAGCATAGGCCGGAGCGAAAGCGCCATTCTGCTGTAATAGAGCCGCAACTTGCGAGACGTGCAGGCTGTCGGCAATACTGCGTGAAACGGTTTCAAGCATCGGCCGGATTTCCACCATCGACCGCACTTTTTCGCTGAGCTCGGCCAGAACCGTTTCGGTGTTGTAGGCGTCACGGAAGAAGCGCCGGTCGGTCCAGGCTTTCAACTGTTCCAGCCGCTGGCGGAGTTTGATCGCGCCGAGCCAGCCAAGCGCAACGATGGCCAACTTCAGGATCAGGTGGCCCGAGCCCAGGTGTTGGAGGACATACTCCAGATACAATCCGACCGCCACAATGATCCCAAGGCGCAAGGCGCGAATCACGTTTGCGGCAAATGCATATTGCAAGCCCTGACGAATCACCACGCGCACGTCCATGGCGCGATCGACGACAATCACATAGGCCAGCGTCAGCGGGAAACCGAAGATCATCAGGAAGGCGATCACCACCAGCCAGGATGGAAACAGGCGGGGGTCTGTGATGGACATGCCTTTGATCAGGGAAATAACCGAAAGAATGAAGAGCGGCGTCATGCTGGCACTGCTGCCAACATAGAACAGACGTAAACGGCGCTTGACGTCGGGCGACTTGGCCTTTGCCATTTTGGTGAACGTGGCGCCAAAAAAGGCACCGACGGCAAGAAATGAAAGGACGCCATCCGCTTCTTCCAGCCGTGAAGCATAGGGACTCAACCAGGCGATGGATTGAACGCTTTCCATTCCCCCGATCGCTATCACAATACCCGCCATACACAGAATGCTGAGGGCCCCCACCATGAGCCACTTTACGGATCGCAAGAGCAAAGCGTGCTTGCTGCCACGGAAAGGTTCCGGGAAGTAGAGCCCGAAGAGAAACATCCAGATCGGCCAGGTCCCTTGCAGCGCCGTATGGTAGAACTGGGCGAGATCCCGCACGACGGGACCCCACGTTTCGGGATACACTTCAACAAGCTGGCTGAAGCTGAGCATCAAGGCCAGCAACAGCCACGCTAACGAATCACGCGGACGGACAAAGGCCACCCAAAAGCCCAGCACAATACAAAAGGCCGGCATCACCAGATAGAGGAGGAACAGAATGGCAACGATTCCTGCCTCGGAGAAGCGATTGGCGCTCGGCGGAAATTGGACGGAAACAGTCTGGACCTGGCCCGGCGGCGTGCGGACGGTTAAGTTAACAGAAGCAGTGTGCTTATCAAGCGCCTGAAAAAGGACGACTGATCCTGTATAAGAATTGCCGTTGATCGCAAGCAGGGTATCACCATGACGAAGGCCGGCTTTTTCCGCTGCTGGAGTTACAGTGGAAATCACGGCGCTTGTCTCTTTGAGGCCAAAAGGTAAACTGCGGGTTTGGGAGGGGTGGAGCAGTCCCTTTACCACATCCACGGAGTTACGCGTCTGGAAGGCCGCGGCGACGGCCAGCAACAGCGTGAGGATCACATATAGTGAAAGAGGCTTCTTCATAGGCGTCAATTGACCCTCCGATTTAACCATTTTCGCCTCGCAAAGAAAAGCCTTGCTCGCGTATTGGGTCAGTTTGCTGTAGCGGCGCTCTATGAGCGCCGGAAACTGTTGAGAAATGACGAGGTTGGCTGTAGCGGCGCTCGGCGTTACGGAGGCGCTGCGGCCCGTCTGTTATAATCGGGTCAGGACCCTCATGTCTGGAATCATCGCATATATCGGCAACAAGCGGGTTGTGCCCGTCTTGATCGAGGGCTTGCAGCGGCTTCAATACCGCGGCTACGACTCGGCGGGGCTCGCCGTGATGGGTGATGGCCGGCTTGAAATCCGCCGCGCTCCCGGGAAGCTTCGTAACCTGGAAGAAGTGTTGAGGCAGAGCCCCATCGACGGCACATACGGCATTGGCCACACGCGGTGGGCCACGCACGGCGCGCCGACCGAGGAGAATGCCCATCCTCACCGCGATTGCCACGCCACGGTGGTGGTGGTCCACAACGGCATCATCGAAAACGATGAGGAGCTCAAAAAGGAGCTTGTTGCAGAAGGCCACCGTTTTGTCACGGAGACCGATACGGAAGTCATTGCTCACCTTGTTGAAAAATATCTGAACGGGCCGGGCTTGGCCAAAGGCGGCGCCAAAGCGGATCTTGAGGAGGCGGTTCGCGGCGCGGTGCGGCGGTTGCGGGGCGTGTTTGCTCTGGCCATTATCTCAACGCTTGACCTCAACAAGATCGTCGCGGTGCGGCAAGGACCGCCCGCCGTGATCGGGCTTGGCAAGGATGAGTATTTCGTGGCGAGCGATGTCCCGGCCATTCTTTATCACACTCGCGACCTGTTCTTCCTGGCCGATGGCGACCTCGCCGTGCTGACTCCGAATGGCGTTCAACTCACGGATTTTGACGGCCATCCTGTCACCCGGCGTGTTCAACACATCAACTGGGATCCGATTCTTGCGGAAAAGGGCGGATTCCGCCACTTCATGATTAAAGAGATTTTTGAACAGCCGCGCGCGGTGCGGGACACCATGCTCGGCCGTTTTTCGGCGGAGACGGGAACGGTCTATCTCGACGAAATGGAGATCAGCGAAGAGAATTTCCGCTCCTTCCACGAGGTGAAGATCGTTGCGGCGGGCACTTCGCGCCACGCTGGTCTGGCGGGGAGGACGATGATCGAGCGGCTGGCGCGAATTCCCGTTGAAGTGGATTATGCCTCTGAATTCCGTTACCGCGATCCGTTGGTCGATCCCCACACGCTGACGATTGTCATCACCCAGTCCGGTGAAACCGCCGATACGCTCGCCGGCCAGCGGGAAGCGCAAGCGAAGGGGTCAAAGACGCTGGCGATTTGCAACGTGCTCGGCAGCATGGCGCCGCGGGAGGCGAACGGCTCTATCTATACCCACGCCGGACCGGAGATCGGGGTTGGGTCCACCAAGACTTTTACGGCGCAATTGACCGCGCTTTACCTGCTGGCCATTCACCTCGGACAAACGCGCGGGGCTCTGACGGCCGAAGCAGCAAAGGTTCTGCTGGGCGACTTGGCGCTGCTGCCCCGGCGCCTCGAATCCGTCCTCGAACGAGACTCGGAATTCGAAGAGTTGGCACGGGATTTTGAGCGGGCCTCGGACTTTCTCTACCTCGGGCGCGGTGTCCATTTTCCCGTGGCGTTGGAAGGCGCTCTGAAGATGAAGAAGGTCGCCTATATTCATGCTGAGGCCTGTCCCGCGGGTGAAATGAAGCACGGGCCCAACGCGCTGATCATCGAAGGGCTTCCGGTGGTGGTGATTGCCACCTGTGATTGGAACGCGCCGGATTCCTGCCTGCGCTACGAGCGGACGCTCTCCAACATCCGCGAAGCGAAAGCCCGCGGAGCGACCATCATTGCGCTGGTCAGCGAAGGCGACCGCGAAGTGACCGGGATGGCGGATCACTCCATCGCCCTGCCCGTCACCAACGAATTCCTTTCCACAATTCTGGAGGCGGTGCCGCTGCAATTGCTCGCCTATCACCTGGGTGTGCTGCGGGGCTGCGACGTGGATCAGCCGCGCAACCTCGCGAAGTCCGTGACGGTCGAGTGACAGGCTTTCACTTCCTTCGCGCTGCCTGGCTGGTTTCAATCTTGCGGCTTCGGGGTAGTATCTCAGTTTGCTGTAGCGGCGCTCTATGAGCGCCGGAAACCGTTGAAGATACAAGTTCGGCGCTCATAGAGCGCCGCTACAGCAAACTGAGATACCAGCGGCTTCGGCCCTGTTTTGCTCTGGAGAAGGGTTCCACTCATGAAGGTCGTTTACTCGGACCGCTACGACTTGAACCTGGGAGATCACATCTTCCCCTCGATCAAGTACCGGCTGACACGTGACAAACTGCTGGAAGACGGCGTCGTAAAACCCGCTGATTTCATCGAGCCGGAGCCTGCGACCGACGAGGACGTAGCGCTGGTGCACCACCGTGATTACATCCGCAAGCTGAAAACCGGGTCGCTCTCGCCCTACGAAATACAACGCATGGAAGTGCCCTATTCCCCCGAGCTAATTCGGGCGGTTTGGCTTTCTGCGGGTGGATCAATTTTGGCGGGCCAGGAGGCGCTTGAGCGGGGAGCAGCCGCCAATCTGGGTGGAGGATTCCACCATGCTTGCGCGGATCACGGCGAAGGATTCTGCGTGATTCATGACGTGGCCATCGCCATCCGCCGGCTGCTGAAAGACCGGTTGATCGAGCGCGCCATGACCGTAGACTGCGATGTACATCAGGGAAACGGCACCGCCGAGATTTTTACGGGAGACCCGGACGTCTACACCTTTTCGATTCACCAGGAGAGGAATTATCCCTATCCCAAGCCGCCGGGCAACCTGGATATCAATCTCGAGGATGGCGCCGAAGATCTTGAATACCTCACGGCGCTCGAACCGGGCCTGGACCGCGCGCTGTCTGAATTCCAGCCGGACTTGATTTTCTATGTGGCGGGCGCCGACCCTTACCGCGAGGATCAGCTTGGCGGCCTGAAGTTGACGATCCAAGGTTTAATGGATAGGGATCGTATGGTTTTCAACAAGGCCCGGGAACGGAAGATTCCCGTGGCCATCACGCTGGCGGGTGGCTATGCCCGCCGCGTGGAAGATACGGTTCGCATCCACGCCAATACCGTCCGCCTGGGCAACGAATTTGCTCTTAAAGACGCCTGATTCCACGCCCCTTTCGGTACCGGCGCTTCCGTGGTGCGAATTGAAACCCGAAGGATACCACAGGAGGAAAAACCTAGTGGGATGCGATGTGAACCAGGGCAGAGTTGAGTGAGCCTTGGCGGTAGCCCTCAAGATCAAGGGTGACAAAGCTGAAGCCGAGCGCCTTGAAGATATCGGCGAAGCGTCGCGCCATCTCTGGAGATAATGCGCGGGGAAGCTCTTCTTGGGAAATCTCAATCCGCACCAGCTTATCGTGATGGCGCACGCGGAATTGACGGAAGCCCAGTTCGCGCAGAGCCGCCTCACCGCGCTCGACCGTGGCCAGCCGCTCCGGGGTCACTTCAATGCCGTAGGCAATGCGCGAAGAGAGGCAAGCGGAAGCCGGGCGGTCCCACACAGGGACGCCGGCGCGATGGGAGAGTTCGCGGATTTCGATTTTGGTGAGTCCCGCATCGAGTAGCGGCGTGACCACCCTGTGCTCGCGGGCGGCGCGCTGGCCGGGACGCCAGTCGCCCTGGTCATCCACGTTCACGCCATAGGCCACGGCAGCAAAGCCGCGAGCGGCGGCCAATTGATCCAGCTTGTCAAACAGCTCGTCCTTGCAGAAATAGCAGCGGTCGGGGTTGTTGGCGCGGTAGGCAGGATTTGAAACTTCTTCGGTTTCGATAAACTCGTGGGGAAGATGGAAGCGATCCACGCACTTCAACGCTTCTTGCCGGTCGAGCGCCGAGTAACTGGCGCTGAGCGCGGTGACGGCGAGCATCCGCGAGCCCAGCACCCGGTGCGCGGCGTAGGCAAGGTAAGCCGAGTCCACGCCGCCCGAGTAGGCCACAATGAGGGAGGGCAAGCTGCGAAGCTGTTCTTCAAACTTTTGCGCTTTGGCTTGCAGTTCTTCCATCTCTCATTCTTCCATTCAACAGCATAAGCCGCCGGAACCCCTGGAATCAAATTCCCAGGTTCGTGGCAGCTACTGAATCAGCATTCCCTGCGCCGGCTCATCATTTCCATTGGGTGCTTCCATGCTCACCAGACACGCCGCCGCCACCTGATCGCCCTCTTCAAGGTTGATCAGCCGCACACCCTGGGCGGAGCGTCCGCTTTCGCGGATGCCGCTCGAATCGAGCCGCGTGATCTTGCCTTGCTGCGAGATCAGCATGACCTCTGAGTCCTCGGTGACGCTCAGCACGCCGACGACCTTGCCGTTGCGCTCCGTGGTTTTGACGTTGATCACGCCCTTGCCGGCCCGGGATTGCAGCCGGTACTCGGTGATTTGCGTGCGCTTACCATAGCCTTTCTCCGTGACCGAGAGGATCAGCTCGTGTTCGTGAACAATTTCCATGCCCACAATCCAGTCCTCCTTGTCGAGGTCCATGGCATAGACGCCGTATGCGGCGCGCCCCATGTCCCTCACATCGCCTTCCGGAAAACGGATCGCCATGCCCTCATGCGTGGCCAGGAAAATGTTGTTGCGGCCCGTGGTAAGTTGCGCGCCAATCAACTCATCGCCTTCCTCGATCTTCATGGCCAGGATGCCGCGCGCCGTGGGATTAGAAAATTCGGCCAAGCGTGTTTTCTTGATCAGACCCAGGCGCGTTACCAGCACGATGTAGCCTTCAGCGGCGTATTCGGCTCCATCCACCATCACCTGCTTGGGCTCTTCCGGCAATTCTTTCACCGCGAGCAACGCCGCCACCTTTTCCCCCGAAGCCAGATTGACCAGATTCAAAACGTGTTTTCCCTTGCCCGCGGCGCCCACGTCCGGAACCTCATACACCTTCAGCCAGTAGAGCTTTCCGGTGTTCGTGAACACCAGAATGTAGCTGTGGCTGGAAGCGATAAAGAGGTGCTCGACAAAATCCTCATCGCGCGTCTTCATGCCCAGGCGGCCCTTGCCGCCGCGGCCCTGCTGCCGGTAAGTTGAGAGCGGCGTGCGCTTCAGATATCCGGAGTGGGAGACGGTCACCACCACGTCTTCCACGTTAATCAGGTCCTCCAGCTTGATTTCCGCTTGCTCTTCGATGATCTGGGTGCGGCGCGCGTCGCCATACGTCTTTTGAATGTCGCGCAGCTCATCCACGATCACCTTCTTCAATTTCTTCTCGCTCGCCAGGATTTCCTGGTATTCAGCAATCTTCTTTTGCAAGCCGTCGTACTCTTCCTGAATCTTGTCGCGCTCGAGAGCGGTGAGGCGTTGCAACTGTAATTCAAGGATAGCCTGCGCCTGGCGCTCCGTGAATTCGAACCGCGTGATCAGGCCCTCGCGGGCTTCTTTGGGCGTTCCGGAAGCGCGAATCAGCTTGATGATGGCATCCAAGTTACTGAGCGCCTTCAGGAAGCCTTCCAGAATGTGGGCGCGCTCCTGGGCTTTGCGCAGGTCGTAAGCCGTCCGGCGCCGCACCACTTGCACACGATGGTCAATGAAGAGTTGAATGGCCTCATTCAGCGCCAGCGTGCGCGGCTGGCCGTTGACAATGGCCAGCAGGATCATGCCGAAGGTTTCCTGAAGCTGGGTGTGCTTGTAAAGGTTGTTGAGGATCACTTCCGGCTGCTCGCCGCGCTTGATTTCGATGACGATGCGCATCCCGTCGCGGTCGGATTCGTCGCGAACGTCGGAGATGCCTTCCAGCTTCTTGTCCTGCACCAGCTCGGCAATCCGTTCGATGGTCTTCGCCTTGTTAACCTGGTAGGGAATTTCCGTAATCACGATCTGTTGCTTCTCCTTGGCGGGCCGCTCAATGGCCGCCTTGGCGCGCATGGTGAACTGGCCTCGGCCGGTGGCGTAGGCGGAGCGGATGCCCGATTTCCCGTAGAGATATCCGCCGGTCGGAAAGTCGGGGCCGGGCACCAACGCCAGCACTTCGTCCAGCGTGGCCTGGGGCTTGCTGATGAGCAGAATGGTGGCCTCGATAATCTCGGTGAGGTTGTGCGGCGGAATCTTGGTAGCCATGCCCACCGCAATTCCATCTGAGCCGTTTACCAGCAGATTCGGAACGCGCGTTGGAAGCACCAGGGGTTCTTCGGTGGACTCATCAAAGTTCGGAACAAAGTCCACGGTTTCCTTGTCAATGTCCGCCAGCAACTCCTCCGCCACGCGCGCCAGACGGCACTCCGTATACCGGTAGGCTGCGGGCCGGTCGCCATCCACTGAACCGAAGTTGCCTTGCCCGTCGATCAGCGGGTAACGCAGGTTGAAGTCCTGTGCCATGCGCACCAGGGTGTCATAAACCGCGGCGTCGCCGTGAGGATGGTATTTCTTGATGACCTCGCCCACCACGCCCGCGCACTTGATGTAACGCTTGTCGGAGGTGTTGCCCTCCTTGTACATCGCATAAAGAATGCGGCGGTGGACGGGCTTCAACCCGTCGCGAATGTCGGGCAGCGCCCGGCCAATGATCACGCTCATGGCGTAGTCGAGATACGACTTGCGCATCTCGTCTTCAATGTTCACGGGAATCTGCCGTGAGGGGATCAGAGGTTCCTGGTCAGGCATTCGTGGGTTTCCTTTCCAACATCAGGGCCGGAACTGTTTAACCTCAAGTCCGGGGATGAATCGATAGTGCTTGAAGTTCCCGGTGGCGAGCGGCTCGCGCCGGTCCAGAGCGGCGGCGGCAATGAGAACATCCATCGCCCCCGGCCGGTTAGAGAGCGCATATTCATCCATGATTCTTATGGCAAGAGTGCTCATCTCGCGGGTCACTCCAATGACCTCGGTAAATCGATTGCGGACAAATTGCTGGATTCGCCTCAGATTCTCCCGGTTCCGGCAACCGCGCACAAGCTCAAGGTATGAAATCACGCAAATATTGCGGTGTTCCAGGGGAACGCTGTCTATCAAGAACGCAGCGGGTTCGCTCTCTTGAAGAAGTTCAATCAGAATATCGGTGTCGAAGATCAAAGCGAGAACCGCGGTTTGCGCATCTTGCGCACCCAGGCTTGGGCATTTCCCAAGTCCTTCCGGTCTTTCCACATGCCGAACGCAGGATCGTTCTTTACGCTTTCCTGCGCAGGACGCTCCAAGGCTGAAATGGTCGCCACGGGCTTGCCGCGGAAAGTTATCGTCACGCATCCCGCTTTTTGAACTTTCTTAAGCACTTCGGTGGTTTTTAATCGAAGCTCTTTGGCGGTTACCACCATGAGATTTTGCCTCATGTCAAGTATACACTACGAAGTGCGTACTTGAAAGGACCGTTTCGTAGTGGCGCAATTTGCTGTAGCGGCGCTCATAGAGCGCCGGAAACCGTTGGAGGATCCAGGGTCGGCGCTCATAGAGCGCCGCTACAGCAAACAAACTGCGCCACGCTACCCTCTCTTCGCGTTGTCATAGCAGGGGAATCTTTATGGCTTTTCCAGGATGGCTTCTGCGTCAATCGTAATCTCCACGGTGTCACCCACCACCACGCCGCCCCGATCCAGGACGCCGTTCCAACTGACGCCGAAATCGTGCCGGTTGATCGCGGTCTCGGCCAGAAATCCAGCGCGAATTTTAGGCCCTTTATCAACGCCATCCTCCCACCAAGGCGTGGCCCACTGGCCCAGATAACGCACCCTCAAATCCGTGTCCCGGGTGACGCCGCGGATGGTCAGTTTGCCGGTCACGATGTAGTCATGGTTTCCCGCAACCAGGACTCGATCTCCCCGATAGGTAATCTCGGGATAGTGCTCAGCATCCAGGAAGTCCGGACTGCGCAGGTGTGTGTCACGGTCCGGCTCTCCGCTCCAGATGGCGCGTGCGTCCATCGAGACCTCAACGCTTGAAGCTTGCGGATTCCGTGGGTCAAAAATCAGCCTGCCCTTGACGTTCTTGAAATGTCCCCGGACATAAGTGACCATCATGTGACGCACACAAAAAGCCGCCGAAGTATGTCCGGGTTCAAAAAACCATTCCGCCATGTGAAAACTCCTCTTAGAAAATGCTGACGAACCAACTCAAAGCCCCGGTGCGACTATGGGCCTCCGGGTTACAATGAAATCACTTTGGCCGCCGGCTTACCGCGAAGGTGGTGGGAACGCTCCAAAGCTTATGATATGAGCCTTCCTCCGCTCCCGGTAGTGTTTCGGCGAAGCACCGTCACGGTAACCGCTATATTATGGGACAGTGTAATACCACCCTTCTTAAAGTATATATTATGGGCTCAAGTAAGGTCAAAATCAGCCAGCAATCCGTGCCTCATTGCAACTGTATTTCTTTAGGTATATGATTCTTTTGGCATACAAATATAAAAACAATGCCCAGGCATCCCAATAAGATCAGAACCATCACCGTGACGATATCGACGACGCCAGCCGTGCATGGATATCTTGAAAAACTCGTTTCAACCGGATTGTTCGGAAAGAATCGCGCCGAGGCTGCCGAGCGCCTTGTCGCCAGAGGCGTTGAAGCGCTAATCCGCGAGGGCATACTGAAGCGCCGTGGCTAAATCAATTGCCGGGAATCGGGACGTTACATCACGTGGCTGCACGAGCCCAGGCCACATTGACAATGGCTCTTAACCTGAAGTAAAGTGGCGTACTTTGCTAAATAGACGTACCCAATGGCTGAAAGGAACTTTGGCCTCTTTTGTCACAGAGCTAGTCGGATGCTCCGCTCCTTTTGCGTATCGGAATCAGAGATGGGATCATCTCAAAGGTGAGAGAACCCGTCTTGCGCGAGACAGAATTAGGAAAAAATACGGAGGTTGCCATGACTGGAACGTCAACGAGTGAATTCCCAGTAGCCTTGCTTCCGGACGACATTTTGGCCGCACTCTTGGTCCTTGCAAAGCAAGTTTCGAAGCGAGACCGTCTGGCTTTCAGAGGTCATGACTCGGCGCTTCAAAAGGTGTTTCGAAACCTCATCCATGAGTTCCCCAGTGCCACTATGGAACCTTTTGTCTTCTCCGACAGCGGCCCAGAGCCTTACAGTCCAGTTTTGAGCGAATCAATTTCACGGTTGCAGCTTTCAGGCTTGGTTGGTAGGGAAAATCCGGACTATGAGGTGCTCTTCCTTCGGCAATCCGCAGAGCAGTATTTCGATCAGGAACTCAGGCACCGGCTTTCAAAACAGGACCTTGGGCAGTTGCAGCAGTTGGCACAAAGGTTTTTGCAATTGGTAGAGGGGTAATTATCGCTGGGACGCCTTCGGTGACCACGTGGAGACTATTGCTGAGCCTCAGAATCTAGAGGATAGGGTTGAGTCTTTAGTTGAATGGCTGTACGAGGGCGTCAAGCCCGTCATACCTCGGGGTTCGAAGGTCATAAACGATGCCCTGCTCGGAAACCAATACTTTACAAAAGCGGAAGTTGCAGTTATCGATTCGCCACTGATTCAGAGATTGAAGAGGATCAGGCAAACGGGCTTAGTCTATCAGGTCTTCCCGTCCGCAACGCATACGAGATTCGAGCACTGCCTGGGCGCATGCACGCTTGCGGAAAGGAGCCTCAGGGCCATCCAGGACCGGTTTTCGGTCGAATATCCAGACAAACAGTTCCCAGCAACTACCGATAGGTTAAGGGGTAACCTGGCCCACCTTCGTATGGCAGCTCTTCTTCACGACGTTGGGCACGGGCTGTGCTCCCATTCATCCGAACAGATTTATGAGGCGTTGAGTGACCTCCAAGAATTTAGGAGGAAGCCCGCATACGCTAAGAATGCCCCTGGGGAGATACTGTCCTACCTGATCGTAAAATCCAAAGCCTTCCAGCGGTGGTTCCAGGATGTTGTCGTTGGAGGTTGTCACGCGGCAATCGACCTGGACGAAGTTGCCGAAATGATCCTTGGTAAACATGCTGACCAAGACCTGTTCTTCCTTGCCCAAATCATCAGCAGCCCATACGACGCTGATAAGCTCGATTACATTGCGAGAGATAGTTATTACTGCGGACTTGCCCTGACTGTCGACTTGGCGCGTTTTTATGGCATGATATCGACGACCGAATACGAAGAGAAACGGATACTGGCCCTCCGGAGCTATGTCCCTTTGGAGCAAATTGTATTCAGTAAGATGACTTTGTTCGGGTCCGTTTATCACCATCCCAAAGTCAAGTGCCTCGACGCGATGCTGAGGTCGTTGATCCGCCACGTGGTTGAAAACCCGGATCAGTGTAGGCTTCATGTGCGCGGAAAATTGATAGGCTTCGCGGAGCCCGTCGAGTACTTATATCCCACTGACGAGGAATTTTTTAATCAATTGGATGGATTTGGTGACGAATTCGTGAAAAAGATGCTTGGCCGATTCAGGCGTCGTGACCTTTTTGTTCGGTGTTTGGAGATGTCACGCAGAACCATTACAAACTGGGATGATTACCACCGCAAAAAGCTCGTCGACCTCTCCGACCCAACGGCCGACTTGCACAACGTAGAGACGGAGATTCACAGGCGGCTTCCTGCCGCAGTTAAGACCCAATGTAACCTTGGCGAAGTGCTGATGAGCGTTCCGGGAGTTCCCAAGATTAAAGGAGACTTCGCGTACATTCAGGCTTCCCCTGAAGGGCCCGTAGAGCCTGTGGAGGACTTCTTTCCGTTAGAACAATGGACCGAAGCGTACGCGCACAATAAGTGGCGAAGCTTCATTTACGCTCCAAGGGAGCATGCGACCTTCGTAAGGGACTCCGCGATATCAGTGCTCAATGACAATTTGGGAGTCAAGATTGATCGGTCAAAATCTGACCAGGCATGTCATATCTGAACCCCAAGCCCCCACAGCGTTAATCGACCAGGGTTAGGCTCAAATATCCAAATTCTTCACATCCAGCGCGTTACTCTCGATGAACTGGCGGCGGGGTTCGACAGCATCGCCCATGAGTGTGGTGAATACTTCGTCCGCTTCGACGTGGTCTTCAATGCGAACTTGCATCATGGTCCGCCGTTCAGCGTCCATGGTGGTTTCCCAAAGCTGATTGGGATTCATCTCGCCGAGCCCCTTGAATCGCTGCACGGTGAAGGCTTTTTTACCCACGGACATGACGTGTTCGAGGAGTAGCTTCCGATTTTCTATGGTGGTGCGGTCGCCGTTGGTCACCAGCACGAAGGGCGGCTGATCGAAGTTGCGCACGCGGCGGTAGAGGTCCAGGAGGCGCCGGTAATCCGGACTTGAAATCAATTCCCAATCGATGGTTCGTTCCCCGATGCTCTCATTGGAGTAGGCGAGCGTATAGAGGTTGTGCTCCTCGTCAAGCTTAATGTTGATTTTTAAGCCGGTTTCCTTCAGGTTCTTCGCCACCGCCTCCAGCTTTGTCTTTTCTTCGAGCTCAGCCTTCTTGCCGCATTCGGCGCCCAGCAGCGCATTCACCACGCGCCCGTCGCCCGTGCGCTTCTCCAGCTTATCGAAGAGCTCGTCGTATTCGGCGAGCGCCATCAGAATATTGGTGAGGTCACCACCCTGCAGTGAGGCCTTCTGACCGCCGTTTCCGGATTCCACGGTGTGGTCTTCCGTAGCGCGGCGCATGACTTCCCGGCGGAATTCCTTTTCATCGCGGATGTAGCGCACGCTCTTGCCCTTTCGAATCAGGTATAGCGGCGGCTGAGCAATAAAAATGTGACCGCGTTCCACCAATTCCGGCATTTGGCGGTAGAAGAATGTGAGTAGCAGGGTACGGATGTGCGATCCGTCCACGTCGGCGTCGGTCATGATAATGACCTTGCCGTAACGCAGCTTAGCAACGTCGAAATCGTCCTTGCCGATGCCGGTGCCGAGCGCGGTGATGAGGGCGCGAATCTCTTCATGCCCCAGCATCTTGTCAAAGCGGGCTTTCTCGACATTCAGAATCTTGCCGCGCAACGGCAGAATGGCCTGATAGCGCCGGTCACGCCCCTGCTTGGCAGAACCACCGGCCGAATCGCCTTCCACCAGGAACAACTCGCACCGTTCGGGGTCACGCTCCTGGCAGTCGGAGAGTTTGCCGGGCAGACCGCCCGAATCAAGCGCTCCCTTGCGCCGGGTCAGCTCTCGCGCCTTGCGCGCCGCTTCGCGGGCGCGCGCCGCGTCAATCGACTTGGCGCAAATCTTGCGGCCCACGGCGGGATTCTTCTCAAAGTGCTCCATCAATTTTTCGTAGACGAAGCTGGCAACAACGCTTTGAATATCGCTGTTGAGCTTACCCTTGGTCTGTCCTTCAAACTGCGGCTGTGGCAACTTGACGCTGATCACCGCCACCAACCCTTCCCGTACGTCCTCCCCCTGCAGGTTCTCCTTCACTTCCTTAAACAGGTTCTGGTTCTGGCCGAACTGGTTGATGGCCCGCGTCAGCGCGGAGCGGAACCCGGAAAGGTGCGTGCCCCCGTCCACCGTGTTGATGTTGTTGGCGAACGAAAAGACGGTTTCCGCATAGCCGTCGTTATATTGCAGCGCAAATTCCACGTTCACATCGTCGCGCTGCGCTTCGGCGTAGACGGGATTCGTGTGCAGCACCTCCTTATTTTTGTTGAGGTGCTTCACGAATTCGGCAATGCCTCCGGTGTAATGAAATTCCGCCGACTTGTTCGTGCGTTCATCCTTCAGGCGGATCGTCAGGCCTTTATTTAGAAAGGAAAGCTCTCGCAGCCGTTGGGCCAACGTGTCGTAATTGAACTCAATGGATTCGAAAATGCGCGCGTCGGGGAGAAAAGTGATTTTAGTGCCGAGTTTTTCCGTCTTCCCAGCTCTCTTGAGGGGCGCGACCGGGTTGCCGCGCTCGTAGGACTGCTCCCAGGTGTAGCCATCACGCCAGATTTCAAGGTCCAGCGATTCCGAGAGTGCATTCACCACGGACACACCTACGCCGTGCAAGCCGCCCGAAACCTTATAGCTCTTGTTGTCAAACTTGCCGCCGGCATGGAGCACCGTCATCACCACTTCAGCGGCGGAGCGGCCTTCCTCCTTATGCATATCCACGGGAATGCCCCGGCCGTTGTCAACCACGGTCACGGAATTGTCCGAATGGACAATCACGTCCACGCGGTCCGCATGGCCCGCCAGGTGCTCATCCACAGAATTGTCCACCACCTCCCAGACAAGATGGTGAAGGCCGGTCTGGCCCGTGGAACCGATGTACATGGCCGGCCGTTTGCGCACCGCCTCCAGCCCGCCCAGCACCTTGATGCTGGCGGCATCATATTGCTGCTCCGCTTCGTCCGCCACCACTTGCTTCGTTGCTTCTGCCACGATCCTCCTCACCCTTCAAAATGCTTCAAACAGGAAAAGACCGGCAGGAACGCTCTCTGCCGGTCTGAAGTTCCTGTAAACTGAATCTTTGAAATTCCAAAAACTTTCATCTTTCCTTTTACGACTCTTGCGTCCGCGCGCCGCTCTTCCAATCCTTCACCCTCAAACGCGCATGGGCATGACCACATAGCGGTACTGGTAAGCTCCGTCATCGGTAGGACGCAACTGTCCCGCGCTCTGCTCATCCTTCAACTCCAAGCGGACCTTGGCGATTTCTCCCACAACGTTCAGGAAATCGAGCAGGTACTGATAATTAAAGCCGATTTCCATGGCTTCGCCATCGTATTCCGCATCCATTGCTTCGTGCGCCTCACCCAGGTCGCCGCTCGAGGAAAAGATTTCCAGTTTTCCTTTGTCCACTTGGATGCGGATGGCCCGGGAGCGTTCATCCGCCAGCAGCGAAACGCGGCGGATGGCATCGGCAATCAATCCTTTTTCAAGACCCACTAACCGCTCGTTGCCGCGGGGCAGAACGGCTTCGTAATTCGGAAATTGCCCGGTCAAAATCCTTGAGATTAACATGCGCTCGCCCAGCGAGAAAAAGAGGTGGTTTTCATCTTTGGTGAATTCAACGTTGGCATCCTCGGCAGCTTGAGAGAGCAGCCGAGGCAGTTTTTCCATGGCTTTTTTGGGAACCAACACCCGCAATTCATTGCTGAGGCCTTCGATTTGAACCTCCCGTTCAATGTGCGCCAACCGGTGCCCATCGGTGGCGACCATCATCACCTTTTCAGGCTTCAAGAGGAGTAACGCGCCGTTCAGGGTGTACCGCGATTCCTCATTGGAGATAGCAAAACTGGTGCGTGCAATCAGAGTAGCAAGCACCTGGGCCGGAAAAGCTGCAATTTTCTTAGGCATCTCGGGAAGACTTGGGAAATTATCCTTGGCCATTCCCACAAGCTTGAAGGATGAACGCTCGCAGGTAACCTGTATCCAATGGTTCTCAAGCAGTTTAATCTTGACCTCGGCATCCGGAAGGGACCGAATAATCTCAAGCAACCGCCTGCCCGGAACAGTAGAGGCGCCTTCCTTCTTAATTTTCGCCGGACATGAGGACCGCACCGCCAAGTCCAAGTCCGTCGCGCTCAAGCGGATCTTGGACCCTTCCGTTTCCACCAATACGTTGGAAAGGACGGGAATAGTTTGCTTCCTTTCCACCACACTGTCCGCCAACTCCAACTCTTTCAGGATGTCGGATCTCTTTACTGAAAATTCCATTTAAGTATCCTGTTCTATATAGAAGTAGTAGTAGTAGAGCCTGTGTAAATGTTCAAAACTCTGGAACTGATTCAACCGATATTTCTTACAGCGCACCGGGTTGTGAAACTTCAGTGAGTTCTTTTGGATTCCTTGTGCGAAAATTCATTCTGTCGCGGTATCCACAATATTTTAAACTAAACCATGAGCGAACAAAGCACCTAACTCTAGTTCAGACTATCACTCAGCTTGTTGATAAGTCTGTTTAAATCGTGGTCAATTTTCATCAATTCTGAGATTTTCTTAACTGAATGCAACACCGTTGTGTGGTGCTTTCCGCCGAAGGCGCTTCCAATCTGGGGCAGCGAGGATCGAGTCAATTGCTTGGCCAGGTACATGGCGATCTGGCGGGGATAAGCGATCTTGTGGCTGTTATTCTTGGACTTTAGTTGAGCCAAGGTCAGGCCGAATTCGCGGCAGACCAACCGCTGAATATTGTCAATCGAGACCCGGTGCTCGTCCAAATCCATCAAATTTCTGAGGACTTGATGGGCCATTGCGAGGGTTAAGGGCTCACCGGTCAGTGAGGAATAAGCGATCAGCCGGGTGAGCGCGCCTTCCAGGTCGCGGATGCTCGATTTGATCTTTGAAGCGATGAATTCCGCAACGTTGGAGGGCAATTGCACGCTTTGGCTTTCACTCTTTCGGCCCAGGATCGCCATTTTCGTTTCGAGGTCGGGCGGTTGAAGGTCCGCGGTCAGTCCCCAGGCGAAACGCGACCGTAAGCGTTCTTCAAGAGCGGGAATCTCCTTGGGGGCGCAATCGCTTGAAATCACCACCTGTTTCTGCGCTTCGTACAGCGCATTAAAGGTGTGGAAAAACTCCTCCTGGGTGCGCTCTTTGCCGGCGATGAATTCAATGTCGTCCATCAGCAGGATGTCCACGTTGCGGTATTTCTCCCGGAAGGAAATCATGCGGTCATAACGCAGCGAATTGATGACCTCGTTCGTGAAGCTCTCGGAGGAGACGTAGGCCAAGCGCATCTCCTTCCATTGCTTCTTGATGGTGTGGCCGACGGCCTGCATCAAGTGGGTCTTGCCTAATCCCACGCCTCCATACAAGAAAAGCGGGTTGTAAGCTTTGGAAGGAGCCTCCGCGACCGCGCGGGCCGCGGCATGGGCAAATTGATTGCAGGAGCCGACAACAAAAGTGTCAAAAGTGTATCTGGGGTTCAGTTGATGCTCGACCGAATCAAAGTCAAGCTTGCCTTGGACCACCTTCGGGTCGATGTTGGCTGGCAACCGCTTTTCCGAATTCTCCTCAATGACGTAAGTGACCTGATGATAGCCAAGATCGAGTTCCTCCAGGGCATTCTGGACCAGTCTCCCGTAGTGCTCTTGGATCCAATCCTGGAACTCGCGGTTCGGAACCTGCACCACCAGGCTGTCACTCTCAGCCCGGGAAAGTCGCGTTGGCCGCAACCAGGTTTGGTAACTCTGGGTGTTGACTTTCGCCTTCAAATAGCTCAGGACTTCCTGCCATGCATTCATGTCGCGATTCGTGGAAAGTGATTGATTTGGATCAACAATGACCAAGAGTGGCAATTCGAGGCTTCTATACAGGGCGCCATAAGTCAGCGTAGGTCATTCGCTGTAGCGGCCGCTCTATGAGCGGCGAAATACTCCAAAGACTTCATCAGGACGAACCCATACGTTATTCGTCTTGGCATTCCTTCGGGTTGTCTCATTAAGGAAAAGGGCTGCTGAGCGTTGCCCCCAAATTGTTTGCCGCCACTAACGAATATAACACACAAACTTGCTTCGGCAAAGCTTCTTTCCCACAGGAAGAAGACATCTTCGGATTTTGTCTAAGTTATTGTTTATAAATAGTTTAAGTTTAACATCTGCCGCCGGAGAATGAAATTCTGCAGCCTGCCAAGCCAAAGCTTTGAATTCATGGCATGATGGATGTTTTCCACAGGTATCGGCGGGGCTTTGCGGATGATTTTTGGCTCGCCGCTGCCGCTTTCTCTTGTCTTGCATAGGAATTAGGATGGGTACCTTGGACCCGGCGCCGACTGTTCTAAGCTGTGGGTCCTGTCCCAGCCACAAAATCACACAAATGCTTACTGACATGCAAAGGAGTTTTTTATAAACTCTGTGTTCGTAGTGATTTACAGACCAAGCCGGAACAATTAACCCAGGAGAAGTCCAGATCATGGAAAACAAGCTAATTGGCGTCATCCCTGCGAGGTTAGCCTCCACGCGATTGCCCGGTAAGGCCCTTCGGCCCCTCTGCGGCCGTCCTATGGTGGAATGGGTTTATCGTCAAGCCGCGCGATTCCCCCGCTTTCATAAGCTGCTTGTAGCCACGGATTCTGCGGAAATACAGGATCACTGCAGGGCCGCGGCTATTCCGGTGATGATGACTTCACCGGGACACTCTTCGGGCACCGACCGCGTTCACGAGGTTATGACCCGGCTCACTGCTGAGGTCGGACCGGAAGCGATTTACGTCAATATCCAAGGTGATGAACCCATGGTCAGTGCCAGCCACATCGATCTACTTGTCCAGCCGTTTGGCGATTCCCGGACCCAAGTTTCAACCCTCAAGGTCGCTATTGAGGAAGAGGTGGCCCAGGAGCCGGCCAATGTGAAGGTGGTGACTTCCCCGGATGGCCGGGCTCTGTACTTTTCCCGCGCCCTAATCCCTTATTATCGTGACACTTCCGCCGCCAAGCATTATTTCAAGCATTTGGGGCTCTACGCTTATTCCAGTCGTGCGCTCGATGCCTTCCATGCCTTGCCGCCTTCACCGCTTGAACTTACCGAGAGGCTTGAGCAACTGCGGTTTCTTGAGAACGGCATCCCGATCACCGTTATGGAAACGCACCTTGATACGATTGGCGTGGATACTGAAGAAGATGTGGCAAGAGTGGAAGAATACCTGCGCCGGAGTTGAGTGATCCGTCGTCTGGACCCCGGACTCTAGCCTCGCCAACACCAGGAATTGCGCTAAACTATCCCTATGCCTTCCACCTCTAATTCCGGCGGCGCCCCGGATGTTGCCATCATCGGCGGCGGCATCATTGGTTGTTCCATCGCCCTTCGCCTGGCGCAGAACGGCTTGAAGGTGACCGTCCTTGAGAAGGGCAAGCCGGGCGGCGAGGCCTCGAGCGCCGCAGCCGGCATGATCGCACCGCAAGGTGAAATCACCCACCCCGATGCCTTCTTTGAGCTGTGCGCCGCGAGCCGAGACCTTTACCCCGGCTTCATTTCGGAAGTCGCGCAGCTTAGCGGCAAGCCCATTTATTACCGCCAGAGCGGGGCGATGCTTTTGGCGTTGGATGACCGCGAAGCCCAAGAGCTGGATTCGATCTACCTTGGCCAGACCGGAGTTGGACTGACGGTCGAGAAACTCACGGCCACAGAAGCCTGCGGCCGCATGCCCGTTCTCTCCGGGGAAATCCGGCAGGCGCTCTTTGTGGCGGGAGATCACTGGGTGGACAACGAAGAGTTGACGCAGGCGCTGGAGTTGGCCTGCCAGCGCGTGGGCGTGCAGTTTTGTTCGGACCTTGAAGTGAAACGATTGAACCTGAATGGAGAGGGCATCACAAGCGTTGAGACTTCTGCAAAAGGTTCAGGCCCAGCCCGGTTCTCCGCCGGTTATTTTGTGCTGGCGGCGGGAGCGTGGTCCGGCGAGCTTGCAGAGTCCGCCGGTTTTAACCTGCCGGTGCTGCCTTGCCGCGGGCAGATAATGGAGTTTGAATCGGACTCAGACCTGCCGATGGTCGTCCGTGCGGGGCACCACTACTTGGTACCGCGTCCGGGCCGCCGGATCGTGGCGGGAACCACAGCGGAATACGTGGGACACCACAAGGCCGTTACTGGAGAGGGACTCCAGTCGATCCTTGAAGGGACAGCGCGGATTGCGCCGTTCGTGAAGCAAATGCGATTTCGACGCGCCTGGTCCGGCCTTCGGCCCGATACGGCAGATCATTTGCCGGTGCTAGGCCGCGGCCAAATTCAAAATCTAGTCTTTGCCACCGGCCACTTCCGCAACGGCATCCTGCTGGCGCCGGTCACGGCAAAGCTCATTTCAGAGTTCATCCTCACCGGTTCGTCCTCGCGTCCACTCGGGGCATACTCACCGAATCGTTTTGGACCGGGTCAATAACGGTTGAGCTATGGACAGCGACTTCCGTCCACAGCTTTTTCGGCAGGCACAAAGAAAAAAGGGCTCTGCGCAGGAATCTGGCAGAGAGGGCGATTAATGCGGTTTTCA
>CALCEB010000144.1 GCA_937900045.1 uncultured Acidobacteriota bacterium | reverse complement strand
CTACACGCGTAAGATCGTCGGCAGCGTCAGATGTGTATAAGAGACAGGAGAAGGAACACATCCGGATGCTGGTTGAGACTTACCTCTCTGAGTCCCTTCGACTCCATCTCTTTATTGACGTCTTGAACGACCCACTGCTTGTAAAAATGGTCCCCTTCCTTCTTGCTCTTCAGCCAGGCGAACGTGCGATAGTCGTGAAAAGGCGCCCTGGCCTGCCAATTAACCTTTACGGTTTGGCCAAAAGCCGGAAGGCTCAGCGCAAGAAAGAGGGAAAACCCCATGATGGAACGGAATATTTTCATTGATTTGCTCCTTTGTATTAAACGCTTTTGCAGCGAATTAAAAGATTTTGATGCCAATTTGATGGGCCAAAATGGCCGCAGCTCCGCTCTCACCTGCAGCCGTTCTGTTTCAAGGATTGTTCGCTTGCTGTGCTCAGCAGCAGCCGTGGTCCTCGACGCTCGGCCTGGAAGGCCGGACTTACGCGGGTGACTTGGCGGCCCTTACTTAAGATGCGCATGGACAGGGGAAGGCTGCCCATACTCTGTAGGATGCTGGGGGACGGAGAGCTTGGTGCAGACTTGCAAAACTAGAAGAGTCCTGAAGGGGCAGGGCTGAAACCCGGCCTCTCCGTTACAAACTACGAGTTCAACTTGGAAATCACGGCGTTCGAGAATCCTTCCGTGGTGCTCTTGCCTCCAAGATCGGGAGTGCGGACACTGCCTTCTCCGGTGACGGACTTCAGGGCATTCATCATGCGAGTGGCGATTTCAGGTTCGCCGAGATGCTCCATCATCATGGATGCGGCCCAGATCGCTGCGATGGGATTGGCGATGCCACGCCCCTCAATATCGGGGGCACTGCCATGCACCGGCTCGAACACGGGCGGGCCCAGACGCTGCTTGGGATTCAGATTGGCGCTCGCCGCGAGACCCAGACTGCCTTGAAGCGCGCCACCCAGGTCGGTGAGGATATCCGTAAACAGATTTGACCCCACGACCACGTCCAGGCTTTCCGGTGCGGAAATCATGCGCGCCGCCAGTGCATCCACATGGTAGCTTCGCACCTGGACCTCGGGAAATTCGCGGCCCACTTCGCGCACCACTTCGTCCCACATCACCGCTGCAAATTGCATGGCGTTGGACTTGGTGGCGCTCGCCAGCCGTTTGGACCTCCGGCGGGCCTGCTCGAAGGCGTAGCGGACGATGCGCTCGACGCCTTTATAGGTGAAGATCGTCTGCTGCACGGCCACTTCGTCCGGCGTACCGCGTTTGAAACGCCCGCCGAGTCCGGAATACTCGCCCTCCGTATTTTCGCGGACGAAAAGCATGTTGATGTCCTTGGCCGTTTTTCCGCGAAGCGGGACATCAATTCCAGGAAGGACTTCGACCGGGCGCAGGTTGACGTAAAGATCGAAGTTAAACCGGATCTTAAGCAAGCACTCGCGCAGGGAGATGTGGTCGGGCACGGTCGGATGACCGATGGCCCCCAGCAAAACGGCGTCAAACGGGCGCAATTGGTCCAGGGCGTCTTCTGGCATCATGCGGCCAACGCGCAGGTAATACTCGCATCCCCACTCGAAGCTATGAAAGGAAAACTGAATGCCTTGAGCCGCGGCATTCAGAACGCTGACCGCCGCCGGAACCACTTCCGTGCCGATGCCATCACCCGGTAGAAGTGCGATGTTGAAGGTTTTCATGATCTCCTCAAAAATTTAGCAACAACCGCCGGCGCCCGGCGGTCGTAATGCAGTTTCGTTCCTGTAGTGGCGCTCTATGAGCGCTGGGACTGATTTCCTAACGGTTCCGTGGCTCATTGAGGCTGAGCCTGATTTTCCAGCAGTTCCGGGCCTCAGGGAGTGCCGCTACAGGAGGCTGACCCGTTGCCTGCCCGCTGTATTTTCGGTTAACCAGAGCCAATTATTGTACAATCTCTCCCTCGGTTTTGAGTACGGATTCGGAGCCGATCTGGAATATAGACGGATTGCGTGAAGGTGAGCGATGAAGCCCGGTATCGTGAAATGCATTCTGACCGACAGCCAATTTTGGGCTCCGGTGGCGGTGATGTTGGCCGGACTGGTACTCTTGGCGGTATTGAGTTAGCGGATAAAGGCGATCGTCCCGCGCCTCAGGTTGAGGCGAATCAAGCAGCGCGAGGCGGCTGTTTCGGTCCGCTTGTTTTCGCTGCGATTCCACAGAAGACCGCAGGCTAGCAAGCTACGCCGGCGTTACAAGTTCAATCGATCTAACATGGCCAAACCATCAGCGGCTTCCAAAGAATCAACGAAAACCCAGCCAGAAGCGGGCGGTCACGACTCCGGTTTGCAGCGGTCGCTGCACGGGCTTGGAGTGATGTGCGGCATCGCGGCGGGAGCATGGCTGGGTGCAGCGGAAGCTCCGGTAAAGCTGGCCTCTGCCGGCCTTTCCCCATACGTGATTTCGCTGGCCATGGTGGCAGGGGTTTTTGTGGCCCGATGGACAGCCCCGGCGGTGCTGAAAGGCACCACCTACGTCTTCCTCGATTTGCGGGAGAGGCCACATCTTATGGTATGGGCGGTGCTGGCCGGGGCGTTATGGGCCATCGCCAACACCCTGACGGTGTTTGCCATCCGCGATGTAGGGCTCTCCATTGCCTTTCCCTTGTGGAACACCAACACTCTGGTGGGTCTGGCGTGGGGTTGGCTTTTCTTCGGGGAGCTGCGCGGGGCAGGGACGAAGAATTGGGCGAAAGTATGGGGCGGAGCAGGCGCCATCCTGGGGGGCGCGACGCTGCTCGCCCTGGCATCGGTTCATCGGACTTCAGCCGCCGGGGCCTTGGGTGGCCATGCCGGGGCCGGCATCGCGGCCGCACTGGGTGCAGGCCTGCTTTGGGGCACGATGTACATCCCTTACCGCAAGGCTTATCTGAGCGGCATGAATCCACTTTCTTTCGTCACGGTTTTTACGGTGGGTGAGCTGGGTACGATGTCCATTCTGGCGCTGGCTTTTGGCGGGGGCTTCAACCCGCTCCTGCATGATCTTTTCAGGGCGCGAGCGTCACTCTTCTGGCTTTTCCTGGGCGGGTTCTGCTGGGTGGTGGGCGATCTGTTTCAGCAATACGCCGCCAAATACATCGGCATTGGCCGGGGCATTCCGCTCTCCAATACGAATCAATTGTGGGGACTGGCTTGGGGCGCGCTGGTGTTTGGTGAGTTGAACGGCCAACCCGCAATGACCAAGTTGCTGGTAGGGGGCGGAACTCTGGTGATTATCGCGGGCGCCATCGCCATCAGTAGCGCGCTGGCCCCGGAGGAAGAGCAACGATCGTGGCAGGCGGCGACGAACCGGGAGTGCGACCGGTACGGGATGGACCGTGCGCACGCGGCTGCCGCCATGCGCGGCGAGGATCCGCTGGCGGGGCGCAACGCCTCGAACCGGGGGTGGGATGGATGGATTCTGGCCACCGCCATCGCCATCTTTGTTGCGCTGGCTTGGTTTGCCGAGAAGCCGTTGGTCCTCATTAATTCTTTTTGGATGCTGGCGTTGATTGCACTCATGCTGGTGCTGCTGTTTTATTGCGGATGGCTCTTGTGGAAGCGGACGAGATTTTCTTAATCAGACTCTATGAACCCCTGAAGCAAATATCCACGATATGGGAGACACTCTTCGTGATTTACCGGGCGTTCGGCAACAGGCGTTTGCCTCTTGCTTGTCCGGCCCGTCAAGTCTTGTTAAACTAAAAACTAGCGAGAACGCGCTGAATTCGGACCCGACGAAAAGAGACAAGCCCTGCGGCCTGTCATACGAGTGAAAATGCCTGAAGACCAACCAACAGACGGCGGATTTAAGGTTGTGGATAAGCGGCCCTTTGCAATTGACGGGACACGCCGTGACGAATCTGCCGGACCCGAAAAGATGGCGGAGCCTGCGCGCTCCCAAGTCAAGGCTGAAGCCGGGCCGGCGGCGCCGCCCCAGGCGGAAGATCAGACGGTGGACGAAGCCTTTGCGATGCTCGTCGAATTCCTGGCAAACACCGCTTTTTTCCATTTGGGGCTTGTAGCCGGACCCTCGGGACAAGCTTCGCCCGTAGACCTGCCAAGTACCCGCGCCATGATTGACCTCCTCGGGGTGGTTCAAGATAAAACACGCGGCAATCTTTCCCCGCTCGAATCAAAACTGCTGAGCGAAGTGCTGTTTGAACTGCACACGCGATTTGTCCAGGCTCAGAAGCAAGCGAATCCCAAGCGAAAATGAGATTGACCTTCCTCGGCACGGGAACCTCCACGGGTGTGCCGGTGCTCGGCTGCCATTGTGCCACCTGCACTTCGGCTGATTCCCGGGACAAACGGACACGGCCCTCAGTCCTGCTTGAGTTCGAAGGTCGTGTTGTGGTGATTGACACTTCTCCCGACTTTCGCGAGCAGGGACTTCGCGAGGATCTTGGACGGCTAGACGCCGTACTCTTTACCCATACTCATGCCGATCACATCTTCGGACTGGACGACGTTCGCGTTTTCAATTTCCGCCAGAAGCAGGCAATTCCAATCTACGGGGACCAGACCTCGATCGATAGTATCCGTCGCATCTTCGACTACATTTTCAAAGGGACCTACAAGGGAGGCGGCATCCCAAAACTCGACCCCCACGTGATTGACGGCCCTTTCGAGCTATGGGGAAAACGATTTACACCCTTGCCGGTATTGCACGGAGACTTGCCCGTCCTTGGCTTCCGGTTTGACCACACGGCCTACGTCACCGACTTCAGCACCATTCCCGAAGCGACGATGGCGATGCTCGAGGGCTTGGACGCGCTGATTCTGGATGCTCTGCGCCATCAGCCCCATCCCACGCACTCGAACGTCGAACATTCCCTGGAGATTGTGAACCGGCTGAACCCGAAGCGGGCATTCTTTACCCATATCGCCCACGAATTAAGCCATGCAGCTACAGATGCGGCGCTTCCCGCGAACGTTCGCTTGGCTTACGACGGGCTGAAGATTGACTTGTAGATGGGGGCGATGAGGGATCTTGCTGGTCTGCGCCGTGCTGATTTACAGGCCGGCTATTGAAGTGGATGAACTGCAATGCAGGTAATTTGCGATCTCAAGCAACTCACGCCGCCGCTGGAAGCGAGCGTCGTCACCGTTGGCAACTTTGACGGCGTCCACCTGGCGCACCAACAGTTGTTGAAGCAAGTGATCGATCTCGCCCACCAATCAAACGCCACGCCGGTGGCCATCACCTTTGATCCCCATCCCATCAAGCTCCTCGCGCCGGACCGGGCTCCGAAGATTTTGACCACCCTCGACCGGAAGATCCGGCTCATCGGAAACCTTGGGATTGATGCGGTTGTCATCCTGCCGTTTACTCGTGAACTTGCGCACCTTTCACCCTCCGATTTCGTGGACAAGATCCTGCAGGAGCGTTTGCGGGCGATTGGGGTGATTGTCGGTCCGAATTTCCGCTTTGGTTACCGGCAGGCTGGAGACGTCAAGACGCTTATGAAGCTTGGCAGCGAGCGAGGATTTAAAGTGGAAGTCGTTTCCTACATCGAGGTTCGCGGCCAGCGAGTTTCGAGCACGCGCATCCGCGAGTTGCTGGCTGCCGGCCGGGTCCACACCGCGGGACGGTTGCTGGGCCGCCCGTTTTCCAATTCCGGACCGGTGGTCGCCGGGCGGGGGGTGGGAAGAAAGCAAACGGCGCCTACCGTAAACCTTGCTCCGGTTGAGGAACAGCATCCGGGTACGGGTGTTTATGTCACGCGCACGCGCTTGGGAAACGACGTGCACCAATCCGTGACGAACATCGGTTACAAGCCCACCTTTGGTGACCTTGATCTCTCTATTGAGACTTACTTGCTGAACTTCGAGGGTGAAATCCAAGAGAAGGAAGTGGAGATCGAGTACCTCCACCGGCTGCGCGACGAAATCAAATTCCAGAATCCTGCCATGCTGAAGATCCAGATTCAGGAGGACGTGCGGAGATCGCGCAAATTCTTTCGTATGCTGAAGGAGATTGAGGACCGCTTGGGAAAACCACCCTGGTTATCCTGATGAGCGAATTACGATATTAGCTTGCGACCGGAGCCGCAGATGCGGGAATGCATTCGCCTTGATTCTGCTCTGCAGAGGACTTATCCGCGACGAATCGCTCAATCTCTTCGAGCAAAGCTGGAACGATTTCCTCTTCGGTAACGCGCCGGATCGCTTTGCCCTGACGGTAGATCATGCCGTTGCCGCGCCCTGCGGCGACGCCCAGATCGGCCTCGCGGGCTTCACCCGGGCCGTTTACTGCGCATCCCATCACGGCAAGAGAGAGTGGCATTTTGATGTGCGCGGTGGCCATTTCGATCTCACCCGCAATCTTGAAAAGATCCACTTCCAGGCGGCCGCAGGTGGGACAGGCGATCACCACCGGGCCGCGGCTGCGCAGTTCCAGTGATTTCAGAAGCTCATAAGCTACGCGGACTTCCTCGACCGGGTTGGTGGCGAGCGAGACGCGAATCGTGTCTCCAATTCCTTCCGCCAGCAACATTCCCATGCCCACACAGGACTTCACGGTGCCGGAGAACTGCGTTCCGGCTTCGGTGATCCCAAGATGGAAAGGATAATCGACCTGCTTGGAGAGCAGGCGGTAAGCGGCAACCGCCATCTTGACATTGGAAGCTTTAAGGGAAACGATGGTATCCGTAAAGTCCAGATCTTCAAGAATGCCGATATGATAGAGCGCGCTTTCCACCATGCCCTGTGGGGTGGGGAATCCGTACTTTTCAAGAAGTCGGCGCTCCAGCGAGCCCGCATTCACTCCGATGCGAATGGGAACGCGCCGCTCCTGGGCGCGGCGCACGACGGTTCGGACTTTTTCAGCATCGCCGATGTTGCCGGGGTTGATGCGCAGCTTGTCAAATCCGGCGTCGAGCGCCTTCAGTGCGAACTTGTATTGGAAGTGGATATCTGCAACGAGGATGGAATCCGGGCATTGCTTGCGGATTTCAGGAAGGGCATCCGCCGCTTCAACGTCCGGCACGGCGAGCCGGACAATTTCGCAACCCGCCGCTTCCATTTCCTGAATCTGTTCTACCGTGCGGGCCACGTCCCGGGTGTCCGTCTTGGTCATCGATTGCACAACGATGGCGGCGTCGCCGCCCACCGTCAAACGTCCGACTTTTACAGGACGAGTCTTGCGGCGAGGCGGAAAATATTCCTGGTCGCTGAAGTTCACTTCACTCTCCTTGAAACTAACCCTTTGGAGCGTACATTGCTTCTTTCAATCCTTTGCAACACGCAGGATCACGCCTTCAGTCAATAAGGTTTAATCGTCTTGATGATGTCATTGTACATCACGAAGACGGCCAGGATGAGCAGGAAGACCATGCCAACCTGTACCATCCGCTCTTTCACTTTCAAGCTCAGGTCGCGCCTCATCAACCCTTCAATACCCAGCATCAGGATCATGCCTCCATCCAGGATTGGGATGGGAAGCAGATTAAGGATGCCGAGCTGAAGGCTGATGAACGAGACCAGCATGAGCAGGTCTGGAATGCCGGCCCGGTAAGCTTCACCGGAAATCTGAGCAATGCCAATAGGTCCAGAAAGCGATCGCGCCGACATGTGCCGTGTGAGTATCTTCTTAAGCACATCAAAAGTGGCCATCGTGTTCCTGATGTTATCATCCACAGCCGTTCGAATGGCACGATTCCAGGGAAGCTGGCGAACCACGACATCCAAGCGGGGCGAGTCGACGCCAATGACCCAGCGTCGCTGGCCCTGGATATCACGATAGACGGGCTGAACCTGAAAATGCATCTCGTTGCCGCCTCTGAGCACGGTCAAGTCGAGCCGCTGTCCCTTCAGGTTCTGCAAGGTCTGTGCGAGGCCGCCAAAGCAAGCGACCGTTTTGCCGTTGACGGCAATAATCTTGTCCCCCGGTTTAAGGCCCGCCTGACTTGCAGGCATGGAAGGCTCAACGGCGCCGATCACGTTGGGCAGGCAAGGGAAGAGTCCGGCAAACCCAATCTGATCCGCTCCCTCCGCTTCGGGTGTTAATGAGACGTTCAGCAGCTTGCCATCGCGCTCCACCTCCATGGGTATGGCTTCACCCGTGGTGGTCACCACCTGGAGCTCAAGGTCCTCCCATTTAGGGTTGTGGATGCCACTGGCCTGAACTACCAGATCGCCGGCCTGGAGACCGGCTTTGGCGCCTGGAGAGTTTTCCTCCACTTCACCGATGCGCGCGGGTTGTTCCTCATAGGCAGGCTTTTGAAAGTGGTATTTGTAGAGCGCGGAAAGCAAAATGATGGCGGTAACAACGTTCATTGCCGGGCCCATAATGGCGATCACAAAACGCTGCCACCGGGGGTGGGCTAGAAAGTCGCCGGGGTCACCCGTGTGCGGCTCGGAAGGGTCTTCTCCGGCCATCTTCACATAGCCGCCGAGCGGCAGTAAACTGACGCGGTAGTCGGTTTCACCGCGCTTAAATCCAAAGAGTCTCTTGCCAAAGCCCAGAGAAAAAACCAGCACCCGGACGCCGAAGCGCTTGGCCGCCACGAAATGGCCGAGTTCGTGGATGAAAATCATGAACCCGAGAACCACGACCACGACCACGGTGTCAGTAAAAAAGTTGGAAACGATCGTCAAACTAAATCTCCTTACGATGCCATTCGGCTGGCGATTTCTCCCGCTTGCTGGCGGGCCTCAAGATCACAGGCCAGAACGTCATCCATCGACTGCAAGGGCGCCGCGCTGGTGTGCCTCATAACCTCTTCAACCACCCGCGGGATGTTTCGAAAAGACAGCCGGCGGGATAGGAACCTCTCCACAGCAACTTCGTCGGCGGCATTCAAGGCGCAAGAGAAAGCCCCTCCGCGCTGAATGGATTCCCGGCCTAACTCCAGGCAAGGGAACCGGCCGGTGTCGGGTTGGGAAAACCGGAAGCCGCCAGCCGTGACCAGATCCAAGGCTGGAGTATCGCCATTCAGCGAAATCCGCTCGGGATAGGTCAGGGCGTACTGAATGGGGAGACGCATGTCCGCAATGGAAAGCTGCGCCATGACAGACCCATCATTAAATTCTATCATAGAATGGACGATCGACTCAGGATGAATCAGAACATCGATCCGGGAGGGTTCGAGTCCAAAAAGCCAATGCGCCTCTATGATTTCAAGTCCCTTGTTCATCAGCGTGGCCGAGTCAATGGTGATCCGTCCACCCATCCTCCAGATTGGATGCTGCAAAGCCTGATCTGGGGTGATGGAATCGAAAGCTTCGCCCGGAGTTTCGAGGAACGGCCCACCGGATGCCGTTAGAATCAGGCGCCTTACCTCCTCGGGATGGCCGGAGCGCAGGCATTGATGCAGAGCGCAATGTTCGCTGTCAATGGGAAGCACTTGAGCCCCGTGCTCTCGCGCTGCGTGCATGACGATTTCTCCGGCGACGACAAGAGTTTCCTTGTTGGCCAGCCCTACCCTTTTCCCAGCCTGAACCGCTGCGTAGGTGGCAAGCAATCCCGTCACGCCGTGTGAGGCGGAGACGACGACTTTAACCTCCGGAAGTGTCGCGATATCAACCTGGCCTTCCGGTCCCCAGACAATCTGAAGTGGCTCCCGGTAACCGCGTGCGCTCAATAAGCTCCAAAGCTGTTCCACGCCGTCACGAACCCCCACCGAGACGGCGCGTGGGCGAAACTCCACCACTTGCTCAGCTAGCAGCTCCAGGTTCCTGCCGGCTGCCAGCGAGATCACTTGAAAGCGGTTCCCCAGGTTCTTCACAACGCGCAGAGAATTGCGTCCCACCGAACCCGTCGAACCCAGGATGCAAATACCTTTCACCATCGTACGGGTATGTTCGATAGATTTTTGAGAACCAAGGCCAGCCAAAAGGCTGGAGCCGCAAAAAGGACGCTGTCAATGCGGTCCAGAATGCCACCATGTCCCGGTAGGATGCTGCCAGAATCCTTCACATCCGCATTCCGCTTCATCGCGGACTCCGCTAAGTCACCTATTTGGCCAGCTACAGCCACAAGGGCTGCCAAGAAGATAATAATGTCCAGATTGGAAGTTGCCCAAAACTTTTCCGCGTAGGCTCCCCCAACGATGACGCTGCCCAGGAAGCCGCCTATTGCACCCTCTACCGTCTTTTTCGGCGAAATTTCCGGGAACATGAGGCGCCGGCCAATAGCTCGGCCCGTGAGATACGCAAAAATATCACCGGACCACACGACAGCAAAGAGGAACATGAGCAAATGCCTTCCCGTGCCGATACTGGAGAAGGCCGGTGAAAAGCGGATCGGAACGATGCAGGAGAATGCAAACCCCACGTAGAAAATGCCCAAGAAGGTTGTGGAGCATCTTCCCATATATTGGGAAAGCTCTTTGGAGCCGGCCATGGCCAGGACGAGCCCGAGCAAGAGCGAGACAACCAGGACGATGAATACCAAGATGCCAGGACGGTCTACTGCCGCCCATTGCGCCACGCAAACCGCCCCACAGGCAGCGTAGCCGAGCGCTGGCAACGCTTGAAAACCTGAATGGTGGGCGAGAGAGAAAAACTCGAACATGCCTCGCTCGACCAGAAGGACCAAGATCACCATGAAAAGCCATTGTGGTGACCAACCGATGAGGTAGATTGCGGGGGCCAACATCAGCAGTGCCGTACTGACTCGGGATTTCATAATTCGACATACGGGCTCCGCCGGGTGGCAGGGCACGAGGATTGTGGCCCGGGACCTGGCTGGGGATCAAGCCAGGAACTTGGCAAACTTGCAGGTTTCGACTTAACCCTGGGCACGCGTGCTGCCGCTATGGAGATGGCACTTAAGGTCATCGCCGAAATCCCCTGTAACTAAACGATAAATTAATATTTATCATAACTTTACAGTCCCCGACCGTTATGCCCTTTTGAAACGCCGCCCAGCAATCCACCAAAGCGCCGCTCCCTCATTTGGAAATCAAACACTGCCTGGAACAGATCTTTTTGAGTGAAATCCGGCCAAAGGGTGTCCGTAACCCAGATTTCAGCATAGGCAAGTTGCCAAAGCAGGAAATTGCTCAGGCGCATTTCACCGCTGGTGCGAATCAGCAAGTCGGGGTCAGGCAAATCCCGCGTGTAAAGGTGCTGGCTGACCGTTTTCTCGTCAATCGTTATCTTACCGTTGCCGTGCATTCGCGCCGCGAGTGTTCGGACGGCGTCCACCAGTTCCGCCCGTGCGCCGTAGTTCAGCGCCAGCGTCAATCGCAGCCCCGTGTTCTTTTCGGTGGCAGAAACGGCCAATTGCAGATCAGTTTGAACCGTCTTGGGCAGTTCATGGATCCGTCCGATCACCCCCAGGCGGATATTCTGCTTGTTCAACTCGGGAAGCTCCTTCTTCAGGTATTCCCGCAACAGAGACATCAACATGTTGACTTCGGTTTCCGGCCGTTTCCAATTCTCGACGGAAAAAGCATACAGAGTGAGAAACGGGACACCCAAACGCCCACAACCTTCCACGCCTTGGCGCACGGCGCGAATTCCGGCGCGGTGTCCGGCGATACGCGGAAGTTGCCGCTTCTTTGCCCATCGTCCGTTGCCGTCCATGATGATGGCAATGTGACGGGGCAATGGTTTCAGCTTGATTTTGGCCCGGATTTCAGCCTCGTTGAGTTGCTTCTTCACGGTGTGTCCGGAAAAACAGGACAAAGCTGGAGCCCGTACTGGCGCGTCTGTCGGTGCATTATATTGCTCTAGGGTGGCCAGTCATCCGGCAATGTTGAATCTAACACAGCGCTTTCGCGGCTGCAAGGGAGTTGGCTTGCAGTTAGACGGCATGCCAATTCGCCCCTCTTCTGCGCTCCCGCCCGGAGCGCCGCGCCTCTCCTTCTCTCCGCCTCTCCGCGCTGGCCAACCGCCTTTTGCGGTGCTCTGTAGCCGCAAACACCCCCTTGCAAAACCCTCCGGCACCGCAAAGCCACAAAGTCTTTGAGAATTCAGGCCCCTTACGGGCTCGGATTCGGCAGTTTGCGAAATCGTTGAGATATTTCGTGATCCCCTTTCGCGGGTCGCTTATTTGCAGTAACATTTGGATAGAGTCAGGTAGTATCTGGAAATTGAGCTGGATGAGTGATTGGGGTTTATTCGAGGACCGGAAACCCAGGAGAGTAATGCCATCATGAATGCATTTGAGGCAAAGCTGACGGAGGCCGGGCAATCTCCGTTGCGGGCGGCGTCCATTGACACTCTGCAGGTGAACGTGGGCAAGCTTTGCAACCAGACTTGCCGCCACTGCCACGTGGACGCCGGGCCAACCCGCAAGGAGATCATGACGCGCGAGACCGCAGAGATGGTGGTGGGCGTCCTGAAAAACCACGCCATCCCCAATGTCGATATCACCGGTGGCGCGCCGGAGCTAAACCCCAATTTTGAATTCCTGGTAACCGAGGCGCGCGCGCTCGGACGGCACGTCATTGACCGCTGCAACCTGACCGTTTTCTTTGTCGATGGGAAAGACACCTTACCGGAATTTTTGAAAGCTCATCAGGTGGAGATCACTGCTTCACTCCCCTGCTATTTGGAATCCAATGTGGAAGCCCAGCGCGGCAAGGGCGTCTATGCGAAGAGCGTTGCGGCCTTGCAGTGGTTGAATCGCCTGGGTTACGGGAGCCCCGAGTCCGGTCTGCTGTTGAACCTGGTTTACAATCCCGTCGGTCCGGTGCTGCCGCCGGATCAGGTGAAGCTCGAAGCCGATTACAAGCGCGAATTGGGCAGCCGCTTCGGCATTGTCTTCAATCGCCTCTTCACCATCACCAACATGCCCATCAACCGCTTCCTCACGGACCTTATCCGGCATGGGAATTACGACGGCTACATGGAGCTGCTTGCCAATGCCTTCAATCCTCACACCCTCCAAAGTCTGATGTGCCGCAACCTGGTGAGCGTGGGTTGGGACGGCATTCTCTACGATTGCGATTTCAACCAGATGCTTGACATTCCCGTCAATCACGGGACGCCGGCGCATTTGAGGGATTTTGACGCTTTTCTTCTCGCTCGCCGCGAAATCCGCACCGGGTCGCATTGCTTCGGTTGCACGGCGGGTAGAGGCTCAAGCTGCGGCGGGGCGATCGCATCGTAGCAAGGCAGCAAGCAGTGGTAGCGGGTCTTGTGTCTGCCCCGAGGCGACCGCATGGTTCGCCCCCCACGGGACATCAGGTGAGACCCTAACTAATTCAAATAGTATGTGCGGTAGAGCGTATCGCGCTTGATGGGGCGGAAACCGGCGTCGGAAATAAGTCTTCGCAGGTCTTCTTCGGTGGAGGTATTGCGGCATCCGGCGGCGTTCACCACGTTTTCTTCAATCAGGATGCTGCCCACGTCGTTGCCGCCGAATCTTAACGCAATCTGGCAGATTTTGTGCCCCGGGGTTAGCCAGGACGCTTGCACGTTCAGAATATTATCCAGATAAACGCGCGAGACGGCGAGCATCTTCAGGTAATCCACGGCCGTCGCTTCCTGCTTCACGAAGTGGCCGAGCGAAGTGTTCTCGCGTTGGAAAAACCAGGGGATAAAGGAAGTGAATCCGCCGGTCTCTTCCTGCAGGCGCCGCACGTGCTCCAGATGATTGATGCGATGCTCCAGGGTTTCACCCACGCCGAACATCATTGTCGCCGTGGTGCGCATGCCAAGCTGGTGCGCGGTGCGGTGAACGTCCAGCCATTCCTGGGTGCTGCACTTCAGGCGCGCGATCCGGTGGCGGACTTCGTCATCCAATATTTCAGCGCCAGCGCCAGGGATTGAATCGAGTCCGGCGTCCATCAGCGTGGCAATCACGTCCCGCACGGTCATGCCGCAAATCTCCGCGATGTTCAAAACCTCCGGCGCGGAGAGACAGTGCAGGTGCAGCTTGGGATAACGCTGGCGAATGGACGAGATCAAGTTGACGTAGTAATCCATCTTCAAGTCGGGATGCAGGCCGCCTTGCATCAGGATGCCGGTGCCGCCCAGTGCAATCGTCTCGTCAATTTTCTGGAAGATCGATTCGAGCGGCTGCACGTAGCCCTCCGCCGAACCCGCCGGCCGGTAAAACGCGCAGAAGGAACAATACTCCGTGCAAAAATTGGTGTAGTTGATGTTGCGGTCAATCTGATAGGTGATGACGTTGCCCGGGTGCAACCGTTGCCGGACGGCATCCGCTTCCAAGCCCAAGCCGATAAAATCATCCGAGCGCAGCATTTCAAGCGCCTGGGCTCTGGTGATGGACATGGTTGCGGTTCCTTTCTGTGTTTCGGGTCAGCGTCCGGGCACGCTCGACTGCCGTGAGGCAAAGCGCAATTCCCGTGGTTCGGAGATCAGCTCAAGTTCGTATGCGAGCCGGTAAAACAGCCGCAACCCCTCAAGTTTCTCCTCATCCAGATTATAGTTGATGTTCTCTGTGAGGTAAAACCGCACTTCATCCGGGGTCATCTTGTGGCGCGGAGCGTACTCGCTCGCAATGTCATCCATGCGCGCCAAGCCAAATTCGAGTGATGCGTGGAAGTCCTCCGCCCAGCGGCCAAGGTTTCCCTTGGCGCTTCCCGCCCACACCGCAAAGACGAACGGCAACCCGGTGAATTTCCGCCATTCGGCGGCCAGGTCGTAAACCCGCACCGCCGGATCATGGAACGCGAGCGCCGGATCGCCGATCAAGAGCGCGCTATCCGCCCGGTCCAACATGGCTTGCGCATCGGGCTCTGCAAGGTTGCTCGAAATCGAAAGGCCGTAGAACTTGCGGAGCAGAATCGTCACCAGCGCCACCGAAGTCCGCGAGGACTCATCCATTGCCACCGTGCGAATCTCCTCAATGGGCTTGGCGCTGAGCAAAAGCACGCTACGAACCTCTTTCTGAGAGCTGATGGAAAGCCCGTCGATGATTTCAAGGTCCGGAATTCTCTGATATTCGATGGCGGGGATGATGCCCACGTCCGCCGCGCCGGCACGGACGGCATCCGCGCAACGGGCAGGCACCGTGAGGTCCAAGTCAAACTTCCCCTTCTGCTCGCCCCGCAGCATTCCCCACACCAGCGGAACGGTATTCAAATATTGAACGACGGAGATTCGAGGTTTCATGGCTCGGCCGGCTGCTTCCCTAACTTTCCAATTTAGCATAGCTTCGGATTCCGGGAAGGTGTCAGGATGGGACGCGCTTCTATATGGGGTTAAGGGTAGATGAGACATCCGGCAGGCATGGTCGTGGTTGATGGAGAAGCAATCAACGGGGGTTGGGATCAGGGTCCCCCTCTCCTCAGAAAGAACCCTGATCCCTGGTGTGGCATGACGCCTTCTTCAAGGTTTTTAGGCCAGGCCAACTGTTCGTCAGTTCGGCGCAAGCCTAGTCACGCTCACCTCCTTTCGCCATTGGGATTCCGCAGGCTGGATCCCGGAATCGCTGGCTCATTGGGCCGTCGGCGAAGCTTGGAGCCCTCGATCTGGCTCCCGTTTTATCTCCCCCGTTTCCCCCTCCAATTTGTCAGCCGATTCACCCTTATGTATTGCAGGCGCAGTGCCATGCTTGGCATGACATGCCGTAGAAGACCGCAGGGCCGCGCTAATGCCTTGATCAGACAGGACAAAAAATATTTGCTCGGGTCTCCGGAGTCAGCCCCCGCCGCAAAATCAACCCCCTTATCACACCCCAACAAATATCTGTTCGGATACAAGCAAAGTATCCTTTTGTGCACATCAAGGGATGCTCAGGATGCTGTATAATTCCTTCCAAACCTTTCGAGGGATGAGTTCGTGAGAGTAGAGGAAGATTTCCCCAAATTGGTTAGCATTGCCGGACCGCTCAGAAAAGCCACCTATTCCCTGGGCGGAAAGACCTTCACCATTGGCCGTGAACCCTCCAGCAGTCTTCCCATTGATGACCAATATGTCTCGCGCCATCATTGTGTGATTCAATGGGATGATGGCGCGCTGCGGATCACCGACCTCGATAGTCACAACGGAACCTTCGTCAACACCATCCCTATCAAGAAACGCGATTTGAAGCATGGCGACCAGATTATGATTGGCGCCTCAACCTTTGTGGTGTTGCTCAAGGCAGATGAGCCCCCCGTGTCGGCCTGGATCGCCATTGACGACCAGAAGTCCTCGCCGTCGGCGACCCTGGCGATGCCCGTTGGCCTGCCGCTTGATTTGGACCGTCTGGAGCCTGGAACTCCGGCCCTGGCCGGCCAGCGCGCCCTGCGCGATCTGAAGACTTTGCTCAGAATCAGTTCGGAAATCAGTTCACTCCAGGGTCTTGAAGACGTTCAGCGCCGGTTGCTCCAATCCATCTTTGAGGTGGTTCCCGCGGAGCGCGGCGCCATCATCCTGGCAGAAGGCAACCTGGATGAGATCACCTCCATTTTCGGGTGGGACCGGGCAAAAGGCGCTGACCGGAATGTTCACGTGAACCGGGCTGCCTTGCAGGACGCTTATGAGCGCAAACTGGCGCTCCTCAGTGAGATGCCCGCCCAAGTCGAAACCATCCCGTCCGGTTCGAATTCAGCTCCCGCCAAATCGCTGCTGGCCGCTCCATTGGTGACGCCTTCCAATGCCCTGGGTGTGATCTATCTGGAGACCTCCAAACCCGGCGTGCGTTTTGACCAGCGCCATCTTGAGATGGTGAGCGCCATTGCCGGCATGGGGGCGATTGCCCTCCAAAAGACGCAAAGGCTGACATGGTTGGAAGGCGAGACGCGCCGGCTCCAGGAGGAAATCAGCCTGGGGCACGATATGGTGGGCGAAAGCCCTCGGATGCAGGAAGTCTACGGCTTCATCGCCCGGGCCGCTCCGTCATCGTCCACGGTCTTGATCAGCGGTGAGAGTGGAACCGGCAAAGAGCTGGTGGCTCGCTCCCTGCACGAACACAGCCTTCGCAAGGGAAAGCCGTTTGTGGCCATCAACTGCGCGGCCCTCATGGAAACGCTGCTTGAAAGCGAACTCTTCGGGCACGAGAAAGGCGCCTTCACGGGCGCCCTGGCGCTGAAAAAGGGCAAACTGGAATTGGCCGACGGCGGGACAGTCTTTCTGGATGAGATTGGCGAGCTCGCTCCCCTGCTTCAAGCCAAGCTGCTCCGCGTGCTTCAGGAGCGCGAGCTGGACCGCTTGGGCGGCGCCCATCCCATTAAGGTGGATATCCGCTTGATTGCCGCTACCAACCGCAACCTGGCCGAGGAGGTGGCCAAAGGCCGGTTCCGCCAAGACCTCTATTACCGGCTGAACGTCGTTTCCCTTACCATGCCCCCGCTGCGCGAGCGCCGCGAGGATATCCCCTTGCTGGCCAGTTATTTTGCCGTGAAGCACGGCCAGAAGTCCAAGCGCCTCGTCAAGGTCATTTCCTCCGAAGCCCGCGCTTGCCTGATGAATTACGACTGGCCTGGCAATATCCGGGAGCTCGAAAACGCCATCGAACGCGCCGTGGTGCTGGGAACTTCGGAGATGATCTTACCGGAAGACCTACCGGAAGCCCTGCTGGAAACGGAACTGCCCTCTGGCGAAGCCAATGCGCATTACCAGGCGGGCGTGCGCGATGCCAAGAAACAACTCATCCTGAGCGCCCTCGAACAATCCAGCGGCAATTACACCGAAGCGGCAAAGCTGCTCGGCATCCGCGCCACTTACCTGCATCGCTTGATGCGCAATCTGAACCTCAAGACCAAAGCAAAATAAGCCGTCAGTACCCGGCACGCAGCCTTCAGCAAGAACCGCAAGGCCGCTTGGCTGAAAGCTGATTGCTGAATGCTGAAAGCTGCTTTCACTTCACCGCCAAAATCGCATCCAACGGCATTCCAATCTTCTTTCCACGGACTTCGAGGAAGCCCGCTTCGTGCAAAAGTTCCTCGTATTCGGAAAATGTCCGCTCTTTGCCTTCCGTACAAACCAACATGTTCAAGGACTGTAGCAATGCCGGAAGCGGACCGGTCTTGTCATCATTCAGATGGCGCTCGGCGATCAGCAATCCTCCGCCCTTGGGAAGCCGGTTGTGAATTTTCCTGAGCAGGCGTTCAATTTTCTCCTCGGACCAATCGTGCAAGATCCGGCCGAGAGCGAAGAGGTCCGCTTCGGGAAGCGGATCGGTGAAGAAATCACCCGCGATCAGATTAATCCGGCCTTCACCCGAAGTTCCCGCCAGCAAGGCTCGCGCCGTCTCAATCGCTCCGGGCAAGTCGAAGACAGCGGCGCGCATTTGCGGATAGAGGTCGAGCGCCGCAAGGGCTAGGTGGCCGGTTGCGCCGCCAAGGTCCACGATGCGCTTGTACGCCGACAAGTCAAAAGCCGCCGCGACTTGGGGCGAGCTGAGCATCCCAAAGCCATTCATGCCCATCAGAAAGTCGCGCCGGGCCTCATCACTGCTAAAAAAATGCTCGAAGATGGAACCCTCGTGGCCAAAGGTCTGGCCCCACCGGTGCGTGCCTTCGCGCACAGCATCCTCCAGATGTCCCCACATCGGGAACAGGGCGCGATTCGAATAGAGGATATAGCCCACCAACGTCGAAGGGCTTTCTCTGCGCAAATAAGCTTGTGCCACGGGAGAGTTCGAATATTGGTTACCTTGCTTATCGAGAAGTCCAAGCCCGGCGCAGGCATCCAGGAGCCGTTCCAGAGCATCCGGGTGGGTTCGCGTCTCGCGGGCAAGCGTCATCAGATCCTTCGGACTTCCTTGCAAAAGATCGAACAGACTCAACTCCACCGCAGTAAACATCGCCTTTGAGCCACGAAAGGCTTCTATCAGTTGAATCACAATTGTGGGATCAGGATTTTCCATTTCGCCTTCAACCTCCAGCCCGCGATTATAACCTCATGCTTCCCTTGCTGCTGGTTTCCAACCGGCCATGCGGCCACCTTAATTATAATCGGCACAGAGATTTTGGCAGTGGCGCAATTCACTGTAGCGGCGCTCATAGAGCGCCGAAAGCTGTTGAGTATCCAGGTTCGGCGTTCATAGAGCGCCGAACAGCAAACAAACCGCACCACTACCAGGACTTCGGAACACTTGGTCAAATTACTGAAAATACAGTACATTCTCGACTAACCCCTGCAACTCTTGAGCGTCGGATTCATCTAACCAAGTGGAAAGCGCCGATAGAGTCGATGAGGTTTCAGAAATGCCGGGAAACACACCACGAGCGCAACATTCCGGCCTTGATGCTGGCGGCAATGGCCACACAGGGAGAAGCATCTGGCTGCGCTTACGGGAAAGTGTGTTGCAATTCGCCCGCAAATCCCCGCTTCCATCGCATCCAGCAACGGCATCAGAACCTAGGATCGGTCTCGCTCTAGGCGGTGGCTTCGCGCGTGGACTTGCGCACATCGGCGTCCTGAAAATCCTGGTTGAGAACAGAATCCCGATCCATGTGATCGCCGGAACCAGTGTAGGCAGCATCGTAGGTGCGGCCTTCGCCAGCGGCGCCACTCCCAAGGAAATGATTGAAAAGGCCCGCAACATCCGTTGGAGCAGTTTCGCCCGCTGGACCATCCACCGCCTCGGCGTGGCCAAAACAGATCGCATGGATGAAATGCTGGTCCAATTGTTCCACCGCCTCAGGTTTGAAGACTTGGCGATTCCTCTACACGTCCTGGCCACCGACCTCTCCACCGGCGAACCCGTCATTTTTTCACACGGAGACTTGATCCTCGCGGTGCGCGGCAGTTGCAGCTTTCCCGGGCTTTTCGTGCCAGTAGAATATCAAGGGAGGATGCTGGTGGATGGCGCGCTGCTTGCGAGTGTCCCGTCGGAGGCCTTGCGTGGCGCCGGCGTGGACGCCATCATCGGCGTGCATTTGAAGACGGTGAACCATCGCCACACTCCCACCAATATATTCCAGGTGGTGGGGCAGGCCTTCCAGATTGCGGAAAGCCGCAACAGTCCGTGTTGGCGCAATGATTGTGATGTCGTGATTGAGCCGGAACTCTCCAATTACACCTGGGACGACTACGAGAAGATCGATGAGATGATCGCGGAAGGAGAGCGTGCAGCGATCGCGTCCTTACCCGCCATCCACCAACTCCTGGACCAGAAACCTGTGGGATCATCGCAGCGTCAAGTTCAAGATTCCCGGTCATCCATTGAACGCGAGCGCACTCACCAAGAGATGCGCGTCTCTAAGGGTTAATCGCTCGCAGAAAGACGCCTCGTCCACGACTCAACACAAGGGAATACCGGAGGCCCGCGAGCGAAGATCGAGCTTTCATTTTGCAGATTAAAATCCCGTCCGGTATATTCCACCGAATGTATCAAAGTGCCACACTTTTTCCAAATCCGCGCGGATGAATGCTCCAGCTTGTCTGCAAACTGATGAAAATAAGCGCCTGAAAAATCTGTCTCGCTCGTCTCACTCTTCTCTCTTGTCTCAATTCAGTATGCTAGGCTTTGATCCATGCGTTGTAGGGTTCACGAGCGCGATTGCGAGGCGAAGCGTGGAAGTCGCCCTTCTACCCTCTGCTTCAGATCCTTGGCTTCGTGCCGTCCGGCCGATGCACCGGCGTTGCAGGAAAGGGGAGAGCTTGAGGCAAAGCCGGAATGTCCTGTCAAATCAATAGTATTCACTGCACAACAATTCGTTCTATTGCAGATTGGGTTCTTCCGCTTGCTCGCAAAATCGCGGATAATAAGAAGTGCCGGTAAGCTCGGTGGCAAAGCTTGCATCACCGGTTTCGGAGTCCGGCGATGATGAAAAAACCTTGCAAATTCACCACGGCTTGGCGATGGATGGGCACTCTTGCGAGTCTGTTGATGGTTCTGGTGCTGGCTCCTGCCGTCCCGAGGGCAAGTACCCTCTTTGCCATGCAGCCGGCCCCTTTTTCAGCGCCTCAGACGGGTCCCGCAGCACCTACCATCTCCAATGTTGATCCAAAGGATGCCCAGACCGGGCAAAAGGTCACGATTACAATCCACGGACAGAACTTTGTTCCCGGCGCCTACGTCACATTCTCCAACCCTGCGGTACACGCGATTTCAACTCATCGGAATGGACACGCGAAGATCACGGTTGAAGTGCAGGTGGCTCCGGAAGCCGCTCCCGGCCCGGTGACACTATACGTGACGAATCCCTCGGGCTCATCATCGGGCTCGTTTCCTTTAACGGTCACGAGTGCTGCTGTGTCCAGCGGCAACCGCGCCGCGCCTCATTCCGGCGCGGATACCGCAGCGGCTGCGTCTCCGTCGGGCGCGCCCATTGTGACGAGCGTGGCGCCGCCCAGCGCCGGGCCGGGGAGTAACATCACTCTCATCGTCAAAGGCAGGAATTTTGCCCGGGGCGCAAGAGTGGCATTTTCGAATCCGAAGATCACGGTGAGCGGGACCACCGTGAAGAGCGCCTCCGAACTAACCGCGCAAGTCCAGATTGCTACGGACGCCGCCACCGGGTCTACCGGCCTTTTTGTGGTGAATCCTGATCAGAGTGAGGTGGAAGGCAATTTCCAAGTCGGCGGCGCCGCAATCAATACCGCAGCCAGCGCGCCCGCTTCCCCTAACTCCACCGCCGCGACATCCAAGACCAAGACTCCGGCGGCAAAAACAGGCGGCAAGGCGGTTTCGGTCAATGTCTTCAACCTGGGCGATGTCATTCAGGTGCTCAAAACCAAATCCAAAGTCCAGGGCACTCTCACTGTGGACAACGGAACGCTGACCTACATCGAAAATGGCGTCAAGGTTTTCTCCGTTCCCGCAACTGCGGTTCAGGAAATCGCCCCCAATGTCTTTTTCGGATTGAACACGGGAACTTTCCACATCTTCCTGAGCTCGGGCAAGCACTATAACTTTGCCGCAGCCTCGCTGAACCCTACTGACACCCAGAAAATCGAGGGCCAGTTGCAGCAGGCGCTGAAGTGAAAGAGTCAGTCAAGAATGGAGACGGAAGAAAAAATCAGTGACGAGCGACCAGATTGATACCCCGGCAACTACGATTGCCCTTCCGCAGGCTGGCCGTTCCCGGACGCGGCTTGCGCCGCCGCGGGAAAGATGGCCGCGTCCTTCAATGAGTGAGGACATCTTTTGAACGATCAAAGAAGAGAAGACGGAATGGCGGTCCTCAAACGCCTGCGCGAAGCCGGCTTCGAGGCCTATTTCGTGGGTGGATGCGTCCGCGACCAGCTCATGGGACGGCAACCCAAGGATTATGACATTGCGACGAATGCGACTCCCGGTCAAGTCACGGAGCTTTTTCCAGAGGCGTTGCCGGTAGGTGCGAAATTTGGAGTGGTATTGGTTCCCAAGGATTCGGGAGATGTCGAAGTGGCCGCCTTCCGCAGCGATGGCCGCTACGAAGATGGCCGGCATCCCGTGGCCGTCCGGTTTACAGCAGTGGCGGAAGAAGATGTCCGCCGCCGGGATTTCACCATCAACGGGTTGCTCTTCGATCCCATCGAAAACCGGGTGCTGGATTATGTCGGGGGTGAAGCCGATTTACGGGCGCGGCGCATCCGCACCATTGGCGATCCCGGCCAGCGCTTCAGCGAGGATTACCTTCGCATGCTTCGCGCCGTGCGCTTTGCCGCGCGATTCAATTTCACGATCCACCCGCCAGCCCTTGCCGCCATTCGTGAGCTGGCTTCCCACATTCATGAAGTCAGCGCCGAACGCACTCGGGATGAAATCCTGAAAATCTTGACGGAGGGATCACCGCGCCGGGGCTTTGAACTTCTGGATGAGTCGGGTCTGCTTGCGGAGGTTCTCCCGGAAATCAAAGCTCTGCAGGGTGTGGAACAGCCGCCGCAGTTTCATCCGGAAGGTGACGTTTGGGTTCATACCCTCATGATGCTCGATGGCCTAAACGGGCCCAGTGAAACTCTGGCCTTGGGAGTGCTGCTACACGACGTTGGCAAGCCTCCCACCTTCACCATCCGGGAACGGATTCGCTTCGATGGCCACCCGGAAGTGGGCGCCAAAATGGCGGAGGAAATCTGCGGGCGGCTGCGGCTTTCTTCGAAGCAAACCGGACGCGTGGTGGAGCTGGTCCGCCATCATCTGCGCTTCAAGGATTTTCCCAACATGCGGAGATCCACACAGTTACGCTTTTTGCGGATGGACGGCTTCGATGAGCACCTGGAACTGCACCGGCTGGACTGCCTCTCCAGCCACCGCGACCTCACAAATTACGAGATGGCCCGGCGCATGATCGAAGAGATTCCGGCGGAGGAGATTCGCCCTGTCGCCTTGATAAGGGGAGACGACCTCATCGCGGCGGGATATAAACCCGGTCCCCGATTCAAGGAGATACTCCAGGCCGTCGAAGACGCGCAACTCGAAGGAGCTATCAGCAGCCACGAGGACGCTCTGCGGCTGGTTGAGGCTAGGTTCCCGGTCTGACGTTCGGGCTCTTTCATCCTCCCAGATAGTGGGAGGTTGCCAGCAGGTATGTGATAATGCCCAAGGCGCCGATAGCCGCCACAAAAGCACCGACTTTATAGATCAACATTCGGCGGCTGTCCGCCGTGGGTTTTTCTTCATCAATCATTTGAAACATGGGGCCCTCCTGATTCGGTAACAGACGGAGTCGCTGTGGAGGGAAAACAGCACGCGAGTGAGAGATTCATGAGCGAACTCGAACAGCGACCACATCCAATTTCCCGGTGGAGTCCCTTGGTGCCGCTCGAACTACGATAACTTCCTCACGAGAATTCGGGCACAACGAGGGCCCCACCCGCTCAATGACTTCAATCTACTCTTTTCTGGTTGAAAGTCAAGCCACGCGGAGAAAAAGTTGCGGGCCTGTTGGCCGCGGGGTGTTCGAGTCTTACCGGCCCCCAAAGCAATTAAAGCGGCTCCCGGCAGTCGCGCCGCAATCCCAATTGGAAAGGATGCAAAGTCATCAGATGGCTGAGACCCGTCGATTAGGATATGCCGTAATAGGCCTTGGAAAAATCGCGGAGGGCGCAGTATTGCCCGCATTCGGGCATAGCCGCAAATCCAGATTGATTGCGGTCGTCAGCCGTGACGGGCAGAAAGCGAAAAGGCTCGCCCGCCGGTTTGGAGCGGCGAGCTACTGGACCTACGAGGAATATAATGCTTGCCTCCGGGATCCGGAAGTGGACGCGGTCTACCTGGCCACCCCGAACGGCGCCCATGCGGACGAAGCGATTCTGGCGGCGAAAGCGGGCAAGCACGTGCTTTGCGAGAAGCCCATGGCAAACACAGCTTCGGATTGCCGGAGGATGATCGCCGCCTGCGAAGCGGGCGGTGTCCGGTTGATGATCGCCTATCGCAAATATGTGGAGCCTGCCGGCCTCGCGCTAAAGAAGCTGGTGGAAAGCGGGCGGCTCGGCAGACTGAAGCTGATTCATTCTGCCTTCACCATCGTGTTGCCAAAGGGCGCGGACGTCCCTGCCTGGCACTTTGATCCTCGTCTTTCCGGTGGAGGCTCGCTCATGGATCTCGGTGTCTACTGCGTGAACACTGGACTTTGGCTGGCCGGAGAGGAACCGGTGGCCGCGGAGGCTTACAGTTGGACGAGCGACCCGGACCGGTTCAAGGAGGTCGAAGAGAGCATTTCGTTCAGGCTCGTTTTTCCTGGGAATTTAGTCATGCAGGCCACTTCCAGCTTCGGCGCCGCGAAAGCTTCTTTCATTCAAGTCCACGGCGATAAGGGTTGGGCGGCGCTCAACCCGGCTTACGCATACAACGACGAGCGGCGCTTGTTCGGCAAAATTGGCGGCCACTGGTTTGAAAAAATCTTCCCGCAGATGGATGAGTTTGCCCTCGAACTCGATTACTTTGCGGATTGCATCCGGCGCAAGAGGGACCCCGAGCCGGATGGGATGAGCGGCCTTCGTGACGTGAAGGTGATTGAGGCAATTTACCGCGCGGCCCGTAGCCATAAGACTGTCAGCATTGTTCCAGCCTGAGAACAATTGCTTTGAACGCTGGCTCTTTTGCTGTTGGAGCGTCACCGCAGCGTCGGCGCCGGGACGGCGGCGCTCCGTGAAGAATTTCCCGAAATTTGGAAATTTCTCCACTGCGATACCGCAGCCGGTCCGCACAGCGCCTGTATCTACTTGATGGGGAATGGGTTGCTGCGCCAAACAATGGCACTGTTCTTGCTCGTGATTTAACGGAGGTGGATACCCATGTCTAATTTCCAAGAGGAAAACCCCGGCCGGGGTGAATTCCAAGACCAACCGCCATCACCTGCGCCTGACTGGAACCGATGGTGGTTAGTCGCAGTGTTAATGCTCTTCGCCGCAACCGGCGCCAGCATGATCTATGCCGTCCGCCAACGCGGGGCAGCTCAACAGTTGGCTCAGGCCAATGGCCAAATGGCATCGGCGCTTCGCCAAACCCAGGCGCAGATCGCGAGCCTGAGCGATCAAGTGACTGCTCTGAAGGCCCAGGCTTTCTCCCAACCGCCAGCGCCGGCCACCGCCGCTCCCTCGCCCAATTCGGAACCCGCGCATCATCGGGCAACTCGCATTTTGAGGCGCCATGCCAGCCCCTCCCGCTATGCTTTGCTTCAACATCGCATCACCCAACAGCAGCAGCAGATCAATGCCACGCAGCAAGCCCTTGCCCAGACCCGATCTGACCTCCAGAACAGCTTGTCCTCCACGCGGGATGATTTGAACAACTCTATCGCTCACAATCATGCCGAGCTGGTGGCCCTTGAAAGAAAGGGGGAGCGCAGTTATTACGAGTTCAGCATTCCCAAGTCCAAACAGTTCCAACGCGAGGGACCGATCGGCATTTCTCTGCGCCACACTAATACCAAACACCGGAACTACAACTTGGTGGTGTTGGTGGATGACATGCAACTCTCTAAGAAAAACGTCAATCTTTACGAGCCCTTGGTGTTCCAAACAGAAAATGAGTCGCAGCCCCTGGAAGTCGTTGTGAACCGCATCGACAAGAACCGCATCGAAGGCTACGTGAGCGCGCCCAAGTATAGCGCGCTCCAAGCGTCTGCAAGCGTCGAATCGGGCAGCATGGCTGCGGGCCAACAGACCGGCGCGAATAATGGCTCCACGTCAGTCCCGGCTCTATCCGGCAGCAGTCCCAGCCTTCATCACCGCGCCGGAACCGACTGATAATCGGCCCGGCGCTTTCGTGTAACTCCTGTAGGGGCGACCCTTGTGGTCACCTGGGGGCGGGCTCGATGCCCGTCCCTACAACGCACGGGCAAAATGCTCCAGCGGCTCAAACGCCTTGCGCAGCGCACTCTCCTATTACTCAACATTGCAGCCGTGCCACCCTTCCCAGAAGGTGAAGGCGCGGAATCGTTCATCGGGATAAGGTATCCGTCCGGCGAACCCATCTTCCGTAATTGAAAATCCGGATTGATACTTCCAGACAGATGAGCACAACGTGCGAGGTGTACCGATGTGTTGACTGCGGAGGTGTCAGATGATCAGGCAGAAGCAGAATGCGGAGCGGGCTAGTTACTGGCGAAGGACGCTGGGCGAGGCGGCGTGGAGCGGAGTCTCGGTTCGGGAGTTTTGAGGTGCGCGACATAAAAGTGAAAGGACCGGCCAGCAGTCCGGCTGTCATACGCTCGACGCACCAGCAATATGAGGGAACCGGTTTCATTGCCGCTCTCCGCTCCCGCCCGTTAGGGATTGCATCGCTCCCGGAGGGGATCCATCTGAACATCTTTCGTCTCCCGAACCCGGCGGAGTTTTCGGCCCCGTGATCCTACAACTTTCCTTCGTGGCATAATTCCCTCATGGACCCAACGTCGCGGCTTCGCGTCAAAATCTGCTGTATTGGAAGCCTGGAAGAGGCCTTCCTGGCCATCCGCTATGGAGCCTCGGCCGTCGGTCTGGTTTCCGCCATGCCCAGCGGCCCCGGCGTCATCGACGACGAACGGATCGCCGCAATTGCGGCTCGCATCCCTCCGGCTGTGGCGTCTTTTCTGCTCACCAGCCGCCAGGATGCTCCATCCATCGTCCAGCAGCAGCGGCATACCGGAGCCAGCACTCTCCAGCTTTGCGACCGTCTCCCGGACGGCGTCCATGCCTCGCTACGTCAATCCCTGCCGGGAATCCGTCTGGTGCAGGTGATTCACGTAACCGGTCCGGAATCCATTGATGAAGCGGTGTCAGTTGCTCCTCATGTGGATGGCCTGTTGCTCGATTCCGGCAACTTACAGTCCCCGGTGAAAGAACTGGGCGGCACCGGCAGGACTCACGATTGGGACATCAGCCGGCGCATCCGCGAAGCAGCGCAGGTGCCGGTCTTCCTGGCCGGTGGCTTGCGCCCGGAAAACGTGGCTGAAGCGATTCGCAAGGTCGGGCCGTTTGCGGTGGATGTTTGTACAGGAGTTCGAACCAACGGCAAACTGGATGAAGAAAAGCTCGCACGCTTTTTTGCCGCAGTGGCTTCGTAGCAGGTAGGTAGCACGAACCTCGAAAGCCGGTCCGCGCGACTCGCTGCCATCGCCGTCATTACCCGCGAAACTTGTCCCCGCGAAGCTTGTTCCCGCCCTGTCAAGCAATTTGAAAATGTTACTTTGGGGGTAATCATCTTGCAGTGTGAA
>CALCEB010000143.1 GCA_937900045.1 uncultured Acidobacteriota bacterium | reverse complement strand
TTGCCGCCTTCGTGGCTTCCGCCCTGACCGCCCTGCTGGCCGCCACCTGGCTTGCCGCCTTCGTGGCTTCCGCCCTGACCGCCCTGCTGGCCGCCACCTGGCTTGCTGCCTTCGTGGCTTCCGCCCTGATCGCCCTGCTGACCGCCGCCACCAGTACTTTTCTGAAAGCTACCGCCTGAGGAACCACTTCCGTGCTCGCCATGCGTCTCAGATGTTTTGCTTGTTTCTTCCAACATGTTTTATTCTCCTTTTCGTTTTCATTGCGTTTATTTCTGCTGTTTCACCCGCCTAATCGCACGGGGACACATCCGTTTGCCGCATTCGAAATCGAGAGTCTGCGAGGCGAGGATCTCCCTTCTGTTTCTTTCCTGGCGCCTTCCCAGCTTTGCCGATTGCTTTTTGGACTCGGCCAGCCGCCATTTCGCCTTTGCCTTCGGCTTCCAAGCCGGGTTTATTCGTCAGCTGTCCGGCTTTCTCCTTGACCTTGCCCTTTATTTCGTGAAACTTGCCTTCGGCCTTATCTTTGGTGCTTGGCTTCATTATGGTTGCCTCCATTATTAGGATTTTGGGTCGCGGCCCCATGCTCTTCAGCCTTGATGCTCATGTTGCTTCTCTTCTTTCCCGATGGTTTCGAGTAAAGTCTTCATGTCATCAGCATGCTCTTCCTCGTTGGCGAGAATCGCTTCCATGATCCATCTGCTGGTGGGGTCGTTGTCGCCCAGATAGCGGATAATCTCGGAGTAGGATTCGATGGCGATGCGCTCCGCGACCAGGTCTTCGCGAATCATGTCACGTAGCGTCTCCCCTTCCACGTATTCAGAGTGGCTGCGCGTGAGCATGCCTTCGGGGCTGAAGTTCGGCTCACCGTCCAGTTGCGTGATTCTCTCCGCGATTTGGTCGGCGTGTCCTTGCTCCTCATTGGCGTGTTCGAGAAACTCTGCCGCGACACTCTGGGAGTGAATACCCTTGGCCATGTAGTGGTGACGCTTGTACCGTAAAACACAGACGAGCTCGGTGGCGAGCGCCTCATTCAGAACACGCAGGACAGTCTTCAGATCGCCTCGATAGCCCGGCGTCACTGCGCCCTTCTCGATGTGCTGGCGCGCCCGCCGCCGGATCTCTTCAATGTCCGTTAAGAACGGACCTTTCTTTTGCGAGGAAACTCCTGCATTCATGGGTTCTCTCCTTCAAACTCAGCGCAGGGCCTTGAACGCGCCTTAATGGACAAAGCGTGGTCACAGGCTCTCAATTGTTTCGGGTGCGGATCTGACGGCCAAACAACGCGGCGGTCAAAGACCACCGCCATGGCACCGCTTATCAGTTATCAGTAGGCCCGCCGTCCCCGCACGAAATGGACGATCAAAGCAATGACAGCCACGATGAGTAGCAGGTGAATGAATCCGCCCGCGACGTGGAATGCGCCCCACCCCAAAAGCCAAGCCACGAGTAGCACAACAAACAGAATGAGAAACATAACAACCTCCCTTTCCTACTCCGAAGTGTCACAATCAATGACATTCACGCGCCCTCGCGAAGGAAACGGACAAGCGCCTTATGGGCTTTAACCAGTCACTTTCCCCGAGCAGACTGCATGACCACACCCGCAACCGATTTCCGTCATTTTCGTTTTTTCCGCTCCCTCACAAGAAGGGCTGCAATATTTGCTGTCCGGGCCAGCCATGCAGCTACAGTCCGGATTCCCGCATTTTCCTTTCTTTTCGTCACCCATGGTTTTGTCTCCTTCCTCAAAGAGGCTGATGTTTTCCTGGAACCGGTACAAGCTTCATTCCGGCGTCGCTGCGAACTTTGAATTTCCCTTTCCCGGCGCTGTGCCGGACTCGTTTTGTGAAGCCTTTTCGTGAAGTATTTCACGTTCGGCTTGCAGCCAATCCTGCACAGCGGAGCCGCCCGACTTTGCCTGGAAGAGTTCGTAGGCACGCTGCCTGATCCGATCTAGCAGTGCGGCCTCGGATTCCTCTATCTTCGGAATCTCTTGATCTGCCTCATGCCGCCGTGTGTCATCATGATGATCCTTGAGCCACATAACTGTAGTGTCCTTTCTTGTGGTCTGCTTCTTTGTGCGTCTTCAAGACCGCCTGTGCCGCCACTCCCTTGGCGTGCTTACCATTAACGGCCTTCTTTTTCCGCTGACCAGCAACTTGGCCGGCCTGCCCGGATTGCTGGCTGCCAGGACGCGTCCTTTTGCTATAGTCCCAGTAGGGCTTGGCGCCGTAATAGGTATAAACTCTGGCGCCCCAGGTGCGGTCCGCCATATTCGGCCAGTGATCCTTGTCAAAACCGGGAGCGCGCTTGAGCAACCTCTTATCAACGTTCAGAATAAATCGCTTTTCAACCGTGTTAAGAGTGAGGGCGCTCCAAGGGATGGCGAATAATTTGTCACCCATGCCCAAGAAACCCCCGAAGGAAAGAACCGCGTAAGCGACGCGGCCAGTGGCCAGATCGATCATCAAGTGCTCGATTGTTCCGAGATCCTCGTTTTGAAGGTTGACGACCTTGTCACCCGTTAGAGTGTCTGCAGCCAAAACGATCGGGTCCTGCACGTGAACCACTTTTTTTTGTACCATGCTGTCTCCACTCTTTTCTTTCGTTTGGAGTTAAGATCTGAGCGAACTATGAAATCATTCACTTTGAGAACTCCCCGGTCACGCCCAATCAAGAGATCTTGTGACTCCTGTCGATAAGGAACCAGCCTGCCGTCCTTTTCTTGGTAGATCCGAATCCAAGTGGTACAAGGAAGGGCCTTTGGCTGGGCATCTTTCAGAACATATCAAGTGATGCCCAGCCCGCGGGGCCCCCTGCAATCTATAGCCCACCTCCCGCCGCTGCCGAGGCGGAGGTGACCTGTGTACCGATCACGTCGCCCGAAATCACGAGTTCGACGCGTCGATTCATCTGTCTACCGGCGGAGGTATCGTTTGAACCTATCGGTTCGGATTCACCTAAGCCCTTGGCTGTTAATGAGCTGCTCGCAACCCCTTCGCGCACCAGATAGTCGTGAACTGATGCGGCGCGTTGGTCAGATAGCCTTTGGTTTGATTCAACACTTCCAACATTGTCGGTATAACCGTCCACCTCAATGTTGAGTCCTGGGTAGGCCAGCAAAACGCCCGCCACCTTGGCGAGCTTTTCGCGCGTGCCCGATTTCAACGTATATTTTCCCGTGCCAAAAAGGACATCCGACATGTTCACAACGAGCCCGCGCGCACTGTCACGCGTCTGAAGAATCAGGTTCAATTGCTGCAACAGCCGTCCGCGCATGGCCGCTTTGTCGTTTTCCGCTTGTTGTGCCCGTGTATCAGCCTGCTGTGTCGCAAGCTGCGCCTGCTCGGTGGCGGCATTTGCCTGGGCCACTTCAGCCCCGGCGGTTGCTTGAGTTTGGGCGGTTTCGGCCTTCGCCTTGGCGGCTTCAGCCTGTGCCTGCTCCTTCTGCTGCGTAGCCTGATCGGCTTCCGCCCGGGAGCGGGCTTGGGCGTCGGCAGAAGCTTGGAGGTTGTTCGCCCGGCGTTCTGCGTCTATCTTTTTCACGGTAATGGCGCGAGCGTCCTCGGCGGTTTGTACGGCTTCGCGCGCCACCGTGATCTCTGACTTCTTGTTGCTCTTTCTCAGTTGATAGCTCTCCGCGTTTTGTAAATCTGTCTCGGCTTTGCTCAGGCTGCCGGCGGCATAATGGTTCGCGCCGGTCCATTTCGCGATTCGCACTGCATTGCGGGCCTCGTAAAGCTCGAGCGGGGTTTTCGAGTTCATGACCATCGGTTGAAGGTCTGCGGGACTAACGTTGAGCTCGTACTGTCCCCTTCGCAGCAGCTCGTACTTGGCGTCAACCTGCTCAATCGTCCCCGTGGTGTCACTTCTGACTTGATTTTCCATCACCACGACGTCGCTGGGTTGTGTCACGGCGAAGTAGGGTTCAGCGGTTACGATCAAACCAAAGGTTTGCAAATTGCTGGTCACATCCAGCTTGCTTTTGCCACCGCTGTTTAATAGGACTTCGCCCAGATTCACCGGACGGCCCTCGGGGCTAATCGCCCAGAGAACGTAGGTCAAATACTCAGGACCGAATTGGGTGGCCGGCTGCAGGTCTTTGAATTGGGCGTTGATGTGGGTCGCTCCTTGCTTGCTTGCGACCTCGGCATGACCTCGGGCCCGCGGCAGCAGGCTCGTGCCTTGAAAATCAATGTTGGTTGACCCGCTCCGGTGGCGGTAATTGATGGCTTTAATGGTCCGCCCGACCACGGTGATGCGATAGATCGGCACCGAGTTCGTGTTTTGAGGCTCGGTTTGGGCTGATATCGTCCACGAACTGAACACGATCAAGAATGTTGCAAGTGTCTTTACCATTTGCGTCTCTCCTTTTTCTTCGCGCCGCGCGTCGTGCACCACCGTTGCATGGTCCAGAAAACGAATGGCTCTGCCACGGTGGTTCAGACGCCGTGCGCTACCGGTGCCAACGGGAGTATCCCCAGCCTCCCCCGCCGAGCAAAAACACCACCAAAAGAACAATCAATACTGTTTCCATGGCTCACCTCATTTATTAGAATTAAAGCAACTGCGACTCAACGCTTCACGGAAAGGAATAGCTTTGCCAAACCTCTACACCACCTCACCACCCGTAGCCGTGTGAGCGAGGGACCTGTCACTTCTCACGTAATCGGCGCCAGCCTCTCCGGTGGACGAGATATCTTGCGCTCCCGTTCGCTCCAGGATCTCCTTGGCGCGCTTCGTCCAGTCCGCATTGTCGGAATGCACCGAAAGGAGGATTCCGCCCTCTTTGACCCGGACCTCATAGCGCTTGGCCTCATGCTCGGGTATTCCCATGCCAATCAGGGCGCCCGTTATCCCGCCTACTGCACCGCCCACGCCCATCCCCGCCAGAACGGCCATGAGAGGACCGGCGGCGATAAAGAGACCCAAACCTGGTATCGCCAGAGCGCCAATCCCCACCAACCATCCCAAGGCGCCGCCCAGGATCGCGCCGGTTCCGGCGCCTGCCGCAGCACCCTCTGGAGCCTTCGTACCTTTGTTGTGGGCAAAATTCTTGGAGCCTGCTTTCTCCGGGAAGAGTACGGAAATATCCGTATTCCGGAATCCAGCCTCCTTCAAGACATCGACCGCGTTCTCCACGCTGGAGTAATCGGGGTATATACCCAACACTGCAGTTTTTTTTGCTGACATGTTTCCATTCTCCTTCGCGGTTCTGCCGGGCGCCCGCTTTTGGGGGGGAAAGGGGCGTCCGGCGACCGCTGCCTCCCACTACCATTTCTTGGAGGCAACTCAGTTATACCCTTCGCTAATTCGGGTGTCTGCCCACTTCGGCTCACGTGTTTGGTCACTTTTGCTCATTCAGCTTACGAAGGGTAGTGGGTCAGTTTGCTGTAGTGGCGGTCTCTGACCGCTGGAAGGTATTGATAAATAAGGTTCGGCGGTCAGAGACCGCCGCTACAGCCGCGAAAACGTACCACTACCTTACGAACGGGCGCCTACAGGGTGGGACCGGGAAGAACTGCAAGCGTGGAACCTTGTGCTACCGGTGCCAACGGGAGTATCCCCAGCCTCCCCCGCCGAGCAGAAACAGCACAACAAGAACAATTAATATCGTTTCCATGGCTCACCTCACTCTTCAGGATTAGAGTATCCGCGACTCACCGAATCGCGTGATGACCGTTACACCACGCCGCCGCCCGTCGTCGTGCGAGGGAGCGGCTTGTCGCTCTTGGCGTAGTCAGCGCTTGCTTCCCCGGTTGACGAGATATCCTGGGCGCCGGTGCGCTCCAGGATCTCCTTGGCGCGCTTCGTCCACTCGGAACTGTCAGAATGGACGGAGAGCAGGATTCCGCCCTCTTTGATACGGCCTTCGTATCTCTTGGCCTCATATTCGGGCATTCCCAAGCCGATCAGGGCGCCCGTTATCCCGCCAACTGCCCCGCCCACGCCCAGCCCAGCCAGCCCCGCCATGATGGGCCCGGCAGCGATGAATGGACCGAGGCCAGGAATCGCCAGCAGGCCGATTCCCGCCAGCACCCCCAGCGCCCCAC
>CALCEB010000142.1 GCA_937900045.1 uncultured Acidobacteriota bacterium | reverse complement strand
GCCCCCACCACCCCCGCCGCCGCCCCCTGGCGGCGGCGGCGGGCACCATCAACAAAAGTAGCGGTGATGGCCCTCGGGCGGCTGCTTTTGTCCGCGAGGCAAGGCATGGCCCACGGCTCGACAACGCGGGATCCTTACGGGACGGCACCCCGTCCACGCGGCTCGGTCCTGATGCTCGCTCTGCTTTGGGCGGTGGCTTTAATCCTTCCGCCCGCTGCCGCCGAGCCGCGGTCGGGACCGGGGGTGCCAGGGAGAGCGCAGCGCACCGGGTGGCGCTCGGGATCTGTGTTGTCCCTAACGTTCTCCGGGGACGGGAGACGGCTAGCCGCTGCTGGCAGGGGTGGCTCCTTTTATGTATGGGACGTGGCGACGGGGAGGGTGGTGACAGCGATACACCAGTGGCGTTGGAGGCCGGTTCGGGGCTCGCTGGCGCTTTCCCCACACGGGACGTTGCTTGCGGCTGGTCTGGCTCCTTCCACCCTCTCGGCGCTAGCGCCATCCCCTACGCGCGCCATTCACTACCACCCGGTCCGCATCTGGAACGTCGAAACGGGCCGGCAGTACAGAGAGTTGAGGGAATTGGAATTGTTTTGGGCCCACATCCCTCTCGCTTTGTCATTCTCGCCTACGGGGAGGTACTTGGCCGTCGGTGAGAGCTTCCTCCTCGCGCCCGCCAGAGGCCATCTGAAGGTTTGGGAGCTGTCTTCGGGGAAACAAATCAGGGAGTTCGCGCGGGACGCGATGGAGGTTCGGGCGCTACAGTTCTCCCCCCAGGGACTGATTGTGGCGCAGCCGGTCGGTGGCTCTGCCGGCGAGGCACCCGTGACTCTGTGGGACGTTGCGACAGGTGGCGTCCTGCGCACCTTTCCGGGTTGCACGGCGATGCTGCTGGCGTTCTCCCCAGACGGCCAGACCCTTGCCTGCTCCGGGGAGCGGATTCACGTGTGGGATGTGGCAACCGGGAGGGCGTATCCCCGCCCCCAGGCTCGATACGGCATGCTAACCCTGGTATTCTCTGACGACGGGAAGGAGTTGGTCGGCGCCTCGCCACGGCGTGGAGTTTATATTTGGGAGGTCAGTTCGGGCCGGCGGGTCGGGGGCTGCAGTCCCGCGGACCTGCAAGCACTCCGAGATCCGGCGGCGCTTTCTCCGGGGGCAAAGCTGCTTGCCTGGGGCGATGCCCATAAGCCTCTGGTGCACCTTTGGGACGTGCAAGCCTGCAAAGAAATTCGCAGCTTCAGCATGGAGCGTGCCACGAAGAAGTCAGGGCAAAGCGTCAAACAATGAGCTTCGCGATCAAGGCAAAAAAACCGTCCCATTTGTCTCCTTTGTCTCAACCTTCCCATCACCCCCTGATACGTTGAGAACATGGCCAGGGACTCGGTGGGGTGGCCAGAATAGGAAAAAGATTAGAAAATGGCGGGGGCATGATGGCGGAGTTAAAGCTCCGCCCCCGGGGATTGAGGAAGCAAAATTTACGGAACGAAGCCTATTCGGCCTTTAGAATCAATGTTTCTAATCTTTGGCGGTGTTCAAATTCGGGGAAGCACGGACGTAACTTTTGCGGCATTTCTCTTTGCCAGGCTTGAGACCCCAAACACGAGGGTCTGCGCTACGGGGTGCTACGGGACCGACGGTGGAAAATTTCGGAGCGAACCCTATTGATGATTGAAAACATATAGGCCATTCCAGGATTGGAACGGGAGACAGAAGAGAGAATTGGCTTGACCGGCGCAAGCAGCTAGTGTACTATATGGTAAATATATTTGGCCGATTCGCCGGTAGTGGTGCAGTCTGCTGTAGCGGCGCTCTATGAGCGCCGGAAACCGTTGAGGATCCGAGGATCCAAGGTCGGCGCTCATAGAGCGCCGCTACAGCAGACTGCACCACTACCCCAGAAACCGGGGACGAACTGGAAAGATTAAGGATGACAAAAATTGTCCATCGAGACCCTGCGGAAAACGGAAGCCTGGGCCTGGAATCGCAAGCCCGCGAGGTCTGTGCTCCTGGGAACGGTTGCTTCCGCACGAACCGTCGTATCCGCCGACGCCGTCACATCCGTGGGCATTGCCATTTCCGCGAGGGCTTGGTATCACCCCCACAGATGCCGTCATTCCCGCGAAGCCGGAAATCCACTCCCTGCTTGTGAGGCAAAACGAGAAAGATGCAAGACAAGAGATGTTAAAAATGACAAAACGAACCGGAGATGTGATTGAAAACAAAGGATCGGGATTGTAAAGTGATGCAAAACGAACCGGAAAATTGCCAGCTTAGCGCGGCGCATGGAAAGCTTACCTCATCGCGGGTGGCGTCTACGTCGTGCGCTCTTCGCGATGTAGGCGACCCGGGGACGGGAAATGGCGCATCTATGCGAAACAACGGCACGCTGGCGCCGCCCTCGGCAAGGATGCAAGGCAAAAGATGTTAAAAATGACAAAACGAACCGGAGATGTTGTTGAAAACAAAGGATCGGGATTGTAAAGTGATGCAAAACGAAGCGGAGATTAGCCAACTTGGCCTCGCTAAGGTAGCACCACAAAATAACATTTACTTTTCTGTTGAGCCGATCCTTGGCGAAATCGTATAGTTCCACAGTGGATTGGTGCCATGAGGTCGAAGATTAATGCTTTCCATCTGGGCGTCGGAAATCTTGATTCCGGCCTCATACTGCTTGGCGTCCAATTCCGCCCTGACCCGCAGTCCGGTCTTGGTTCGCGTGGCCCCGATCAGGTTGACGACCGTCTCGTAACTGACCAGCGGCTGCCCCTTCCAGTCCAGATTGATGAAGGAAAACAGGCGATGCTCGATCTTGTTCCACTTACTGGTGCCGGGTGGATAATGACCGACGGTCACTTCCAAACCCCATTGGTCGGCGAGGTGTTGCAGATAATATTTCCAGGCGCGGTTCCGACTGCCGTTGCTGCCCCCGCCGTCGGCGCACAACAGCAACCGGCGGGCTTCGGGATAGTGCCGCCGGCCGAAAAGCTTCCACCAGCGGCGCAGGCTCTCCACCGCAAACTCGGTGGTATCGTGCGATATCCCCACGTTCACGAAGCCCTCATGGCGATGCACGTCGTAGGCTCCGTAAGGAATCGCCGGGCCTTCCCCCAGGTGCGGGTAATCGTAGGTATTGACCTCGAGCGGCTGCCCTTGCCGACGCCAAGTGCGACCGCGGTTTTTGAAGTTCCCCACGCGCTCCTTCTTTTTGGTGTCCACCGACAAAACGGGCTCACCCCGAGCCAGATACTGTTTTACTTGCCGGTTGAGGTAGCGAAACTGTTCGTCC
>CALCEB010000141.1 GCA_937900045.1 uncultured Acidobacteriota bacterium | reverse complement strand
ATCATGCCCCAACCGCCCCCCATGCCACCCCAGCCAAAACCGTCGTCCATAGTCGTCGAATCCATTACCTCCTGTCCGACGATATGATAGTAGATGTAAAGGTCCGGCTTCTGGCCGGCACTAACTTTCCGAAGCCCTTTCTGGGCTAATTCCGCGTCAACGTCCTTACGCACCCACTGTTTGTAGAAGTGCGCCCCTTCGTTCTTGCTAGCCCTCCAGGCGTAAGTCCGGTAATCGGAGAATGGCGCGCGGTTCTGCCAATTCACTTTGATCGTCTGGCCAAGCGCGCCGAGAGCGGTTGATAACAAAAACACCGTCAGACACCCCACTTTAATTTTTTGCATGTTGCCTCCTCTTGATTTGTAGACAACCCTTGCGCCACCAGCCCATGGTCGCGGCGATGGCCAACATGGCTGTACCGATGCTATCACAGGCTCCGTGGAGGTCACTCCGGTGTATGAGGACGAATTTCCCCTCGTGATTCCTCAACAATTCATCCCTCATTTTTCCCATCAGCGCAAGCTCGTTTTCAAGTGCCATGCTGCCTCCTTCCTCGCCGGAATTCTGGTGGCACGGCCACTAGCGGGATCTGATGGCAGCGAGGAACCCTGTAGGGGGACTGGCAGGATTCCTCGCCTGATCCCGCCGCGGCGGGAAACTGATGTCACCCTCTTAATCCAAAAGTCTCCAGACGTTGATCCCCAGTCTGAAAAACCGCAGCCCTCACCCGGCCTGGATTATTCACGGACCTCCTTCGAACGCCCGCCAGTGCAACCAACCGGCGGCATTGGCAGGGGCCCCTTTTCGGGCGGGCACAAGGCCCGCCCCTACTCTCACTGGCGGTTATGGTCTCCCACATTTCCTTTGTTCACCGTTTCGGGTTCGCAGGGAATAGCCCTTTCGATTTCTTTCACGAAATCCCGCAATCCCTTCAGGGTGAACTCGGAGGAATGGCAATATTCAATGATCTTGCGCTCCTTCTCCACAAGACAGGCGGCCACAGCGGGAATTTGAGAGGCAATCTTTAACGGGATCGTCTGTACCCCATAGCGGTCACCGTGAACCAGATCTCCAGGCCGGACGTGCATCCCCCCAACGTCTACAGCCTCGCCAAAATCAACGATATGGGCATAGGAGTGCGACACCGAGATATTGCCGGCGAAAAAGTGGAAGCCGAAACGCCTCACCGCCTGTAAGTCGCGGACCGCTCCGTTGGTGACATAGCCGATACAGCCAAGCCCCTGGCAAATTGCCGCATGAACGTCTCCCAGGAACGCGCCGAGTCCTGGACTCTGGTCCGCATCCTGCATCACCACCACCCGGGGTGAGGGGACAGAGAGAACGTACTCCCACCAATCACCCCGGTCAGCAAACGTCAGTTTCTGCGGACCCGGAGGAGGAAACGAGGAGGCGATCGGCGGAGCCGAAGAGCGAATCCGGGCCGTTACGGCGTAGCCCAACATGGGCGGAAGCTCCTCAAACATGCAGCGGACTAATTTGCCGTCGGCAAAGCCTTCATTCCGCAGTCGGACATTAAAGGTTTCAATTGCGTTCGCCACGGCACACGTGCCCAGACGGCGAATCGCCTCAAGCTGTTCAGAAGTGAGTGGGGATTCCAATCTTGAGCTCCATTTCAAAAAATTTGGTTTGAAATCCGGGTTGGAGCGCCATCCATCTCCCCTTCACAGGACGAATGGGAAACCGGGGGAACACAAACCCGAAATATGGAGACCCCGGAGTCCTAGCTTCCGGAAGGAGGACCGCGAAAACGGCATAAACCAACAGGGGAGTGAACAACGGTAAATATGGGAAGCTGGCGGACAAACGGCCGCTCCGAATCAGGAAGGACAGGTTGGGCGATAACTGCCACGGGGCCTAAGCACAAGCGGTGGGCGCGGGGGCGGGAAAGTTCCAGGGCGCTGGCCTGCGGAAGGTCCCACCCCCTGCCTCCGTCAAAATGATAGCGGCAGCGCCGGGCCTGCTCGCCAAAAGACAAAATTGCAACGATGGCGAGAAGGGAAAAAAGAACCAGTCTTATAAACTCAGGTTTTCTCAAACTATTTCGCAAGATGTCCGTCGCCGAAGGCAAGGGTCTTCGAGAAAAATCTAATTGCGCCTTGGGTGAGATGCCTCCACAGCCTAAAGGGGTTGCTCAGCAATCCCAAGAGTTGAATATAGCACAGCAAGACTCATGGGCACAAAACTAAGTCGAGAAAAACCAAATCCCCGCAGGGAGGTGAATTCATCTGCGGGGAACAAATGGCCTGCTCCTTTCTTAAGGCAGAATGTAACGCACATCCACGTAAGCCATGCTCAGGTGCGCGTTTTTGGGGGTGTTGATCGCAACATACCAGGGAGCGCGCGTCAAATAGGAATACTGCGTGATCAATTGAAGAGCCCCGTATTTTGGGTTTTTCCAGAAGGTCCGGATGATTCCAAAAGTCGGTTCCTGAATGGACCGGTTCGCGGAGGAGGATGATCCGGGATAGCCGTAACCCACGTAAGTTGTTCCACTAGGGGGTGTGCCGGGGATCGAGCTGAAATTCTGGCCAATGTAAGTCCCGCCGAAGTAACCATAGTACATCATGCTCGGGGTGGCTTGGTATTCAAAGCCGGCGATCGCCGACTCCGCATGGACCAAGGAAGGAGTGCCGTTGGGAGTGATGACAATGTCCGGGGCCAAGCCGAAGATATACCGACCTCCGCCATCGCTGTAAAAAGTGCTGGCAACGGCGTGAAAGTTCTTAAACAGTTCCAGGTTGAAGTTAACCGAGGCCCCACCGCCGGTCAGCCTGGCGGTTCCGGGTAGTGTAGTGCTGTATGTCTTGAACTGGGAGAGAAGGCCGGCCACTTCGACGTGCTCGATCTTACCACCGACGTGTCCGTCGTAAGCAATCTTGCCGACGACATCGGGCAAAAGATTCGGAGTTGCCGTATTCGTGCCATTGTCGACTTCCGAGGAGCTGAAACTCTTGGGTAGCACCACTGCTCCACCCACATACTGCTCCGGATTTTCGATGGAAAGACCCATGCTGAGATTATCGGTGGGGTGATAGACAAAGCGGAATTGCAGTTGGCGAGCCCAAGTGAGCCCCACTTGGTAGTTCGTATCCATGTCAAGGGAATAAAAGACGTCGGTGGGCAATGGCGAGAGCCCGACGCGGTTAGGTGTCATCATGCTCCAGGATTGCCCGGCCAGAAATTCAAACTTGCCATGCTTCAGATCAACCCAATAAAGGCGTGACCGCAAGCTGTTGCTGTTGCTGGTGACGAAAGCATTCACCGGTTGGAAACCCAGGAAGTCCGCTTCCACGTAGGCGCGAACCGCATTGCTGCCCACATTGCTATCGAACATCAGCCCCAAGCGGCTGTTCTGGACGCTGAAGCGCGTTTCACTGAGCTCGCCTTGCGGAGTTCCGGAGAACGGTGCGGCGCCAAAGGAGCTTCCAATGCCGCTGCCCAAATTGGTGCTGCGGAAGAACGCCGTGGCATCAAGAAAACCCAACGGCGTAAGGTCAGCTTTTCCGATCCGAATCGAAATTGGAGCTTCCGGCGCATTTTTCACGGCCGGGTTCAAATGCTGGTCGCTTGCATTCTGGCCTTGCCCTGGCATGGAGGTTCCAGCCTGATCCAGTGCATCATTCAGCCGGCTGCTGCTGTCCGGCCCGGAGGCTGGGACTGCCGCTGGAATCACCGGCGTCATGCTGGCGACCTCGGCTTGGTACTTGGTGGGTACGAGACTCGCCATCTTGGGAGCCGCTGGTGGCGGCGTGGCCTTTGTTTCCTGGCGCGGGATAGCTTGTTCCAGCAACTTCGCTTGCTGTTCGAGCACTACGCGCAGCTTCTCGATCTCCTGTTGCTGCACCTTCAACTGGCGCTTCAAGGTATCCATCTCATTCGTTGTTGGCGCGCCAGCCGGCTGCTTGGCTTGGCCAGCAGAGTTATTAGTTTGGCTTTGCCCGGCTGCCGTACGATTGCTGCCCTCTTGCGCGGCGACGTTTTGCGGCCCGGCGGGATATGAGTAACCCAGGTTGCTGGCGACCAGAAAAACTCCAAGCACCAGCCCTATATTTCGACTCAACCGTTGCATTGTTTCTCCTTTTTGTCCTTCGACCCCCAGAGTTACAGGACTTACCGGGGGCAGAAGGCAAGATTCTCTTCATCGGAGCTTGAGGAACATCAAGTTATAGATGATTGGGATTACGGCCATGTAAATTCAATGTGAAAAGTAAGTTACAATGGACTTTCCGCAATAAACAAAGGGGATTAACCGATCCGTATCACACGTCCAACATACTGTAAATAGACTATTTAATTCCCAATATAAGAGCCCATTTCAAATGGTGGAATGCCTTGTTATATCAATACCAAACGGCATGTGTTTTTATGTCTGGGGATCGCCAATCAGAATCATGGCTTTAGCTGAACGGCCACGGCAATGGTAAAGGCTATTTGCGCTGGACTACCTCAATCCTCTGGAGGAACGTGATTGGGGGTGCTGGGAAGGAATATGGTGAAGGTTGATCCCTTCCCTAACCGGCTTTCAACCTGGACAGTGCCCCCCATCCGTTCGACGATATGTCTAACAATCGAAAGGCCCAGTCCGGTGCCGCCAACTTCGCGGGACCGGGCCTTGTCAACACGGTAGAACCTCTCGAAAATCCTGGATAAATGCTCGGAGGAAATGCCGATCCCTGTGTCAGCCACGGAAACAAACCCTCGGTTGCCGCTACCCATGCCGCTCTCGATTCGTACTTCACCACCCGTTTGATTAAACTTCACCGCATTGTCTACAAGATTGAGGATCGCTTGTTCCACTCGCAATCGGTGGCCAAGGACTTCAACGTCTTCGAGACGCCCTGTCTTCAGAGTGACGCCCCTGACACGCGCCTCCGCTTCAACCGTGCGCAGCGCCCCTTCCGCCACCGCCCGAAGGTTGACTCGCTCGAATTCAGTGGCCTCGCGTCCGGATTCAAGCTCAGAAAGGATCAGCAAGTCCGAAGTGATGTTTCCCAGACGCCTGGAGTGGGCGAGGATGACCTCAACAAAGTTCCGGCGATGACCGGTGTCTTCCAAAGCCCCTTCCAAAAGGGCTTCGGCGTAGCCTCGAATGGCTGTCAAGGGTGTCCGCAACTCATGGGAAACATTGGCCACAAAGTCTTTTCGCACTCTTTCTAGCCGTTCAAGCTCCGTAACGTCATGAAGGATGGCAATAGCGCCGACATTACCACCCTCCGCAAGTGGCGTGGCTTGCACCTCAAAGATATGCGCGCCCGCAGCCTGAAGCTGCAATGTCTTCTTCAGCGGCTTGCCCTCGGCCAGCACGTCGCCCAGCATTTCGCTCAATCCCAAGTCCCGGACGGCTTCGAGCAAAGGGGCGTGGGAAGGGAGCAGCGGATCTACACCCGTCAAGCGCGAAAATGACTCATTGTAGAAGGTCAGGCAAAGGTCGTGGTCCACTGCCATCACACCCTCCCGCATGCTGGCCAGGATGGCTTCGCGGCGCGCCGATTCGGACCTTACCTGTTCGAGCAAGTCTCGAAGCTGACCTGCGGCACGGTTCAGAGACTTGGCCAGAGCCCCCAGTTCGTCGTCCGCCTCGAGCAACGAATCTGGCACACATTGGCTGTCGCCGACCAGCTTTTCCGAAACAGCCTCCAAAGCGACAATGCGACGCGTGAAAGACCGGGAAAAGCAATAGGCGAGAATCAGAGACAGCAGAGCGGCAAAAAGAGCGGCGGCGAAAATTCTCCAGCGGATGGCGGCAAGCGTACGGTCAAGTCCTGCTACCGGAGCCGCCACGCGCAGGATCGCCCCGGCCTGATTTTGGTGCGAGCACTGAATTGCTACAAAACAAAAACTTTGTCCATTTTCTTTGCTGTTGCGGATCGAAAACCCAAGTCTGGCAGTGGAAGCTTGCCGCACTTCCGGGCGGTTGGCAAGATTACCCACTACCGCCGGGTCTTCTTTGGAATCCGCCAGCACCTCACCACTGAGGCTGATGACGGTAACCCGGCAGCGGGACCGCCGGGCCGCGTCCCGCACCCAATCCGCAAGCTGTGTTACGGGAGTTTTTTGCAGTTCCCCAGTCAAGATTTCGCCTTGTCCAGCGAGTCTTTTTTCGACGGATTGTGTTTGGCGATAAGCCGCATAACGCTCCAGGTAAAAGTCCAGCCCCAGCAGGGTTACAGTGACAACTAGAAGGGAGGTCAAGAGAAGCTTGCGGAAGATGGGGCTATGGACCGTCATATTTGCCGGCGAAGCCTAGGCCCCGTGCGACAGGCGGCCGTTGATCTATCCTTCTGCTAGAATTTCAGCCTGAAAACGGTATCCCGAGCCGCGCACCGTTTGCAGGTAGCGCGGCTTGTCCGGCTCCATCTCGATCTTCTCACGCAACCGCCGGATATGCACATCCACCGTCCTTGGTGTGACGAACCGGTCCCTGCCCCACACCTCATCCAGGAGTTTGTCGCGTCCAAAAATACGGCGCGGGTGAGATGCCAGGAACTCCAGGAGCTTGAATTCAAGCGTGCTTAATTCCACCGTCTTGCCGCGGACAGTGACTTCTTGGGTGCGGGGATCCAGGCGAAAGTCCTGGGCTTCAATCACTTCTTCTGGCTCCTCGGCGCGCTCGTGCCGGCGTAACACGGCTTTGACCCTAGCCACCAACTCGCGCGGGCTGAAAGGCTTCACGATATAATCATCCCCGCCGATCTCAAGGCCCAGGATGCGGTCAAATTCCTCGCCTTTGGCCGTCAGAAAGATAACTGGCAGGGATTTAAGGGCATCACTTGACCGAATGCGTTTGCAAATCTCAAAGCCGTCCAGATCGGGCAACATGACGTCAATGATGACCAGGTCAACCGGAGTGCGGCGGAGATGCTCCAGCCCATCGCGTCCGCGAAGGAAACTATCTACCTCGTAACCTTCTTTTCGAAAGGTGTAACGCACCAGGTCAACGATATCTTTCTCGTCCTCGATGATGGTTATGTGTCTGGCCATGGGGGGATTGTATCACTGGCCATGTTACATCGATGTTAACAGTTAGGGCCAAAAAACAAGGGGTTCACTGCCCCAGCGGGGCATCCCGGCCCGACCTATCAAAGCCGAGGAATATCCGGATATCATCCAGAACCCGCCGCAACATTTCCAGAGTCAACTTACCGGTTTGCGTATTCTGCTGGCTTGGATGAAAGGAGCAGAACAACCTAGGAACGCGGTCACCCAGATCGTAACTCAAGCCATGCCCAAATTGCAGAGAGGAACGCCCCGGCAAAGTGTCGGCCAAAGAACCCGCGTTTCTCCGCCCAGCCTCAGCTTTTCGGCCGGCTTTGGCCGAATCGCGGCTTTCAGCGGGCTGGAAAAGCCTGGATTGGTAAACCAACCGCAAGAAGGAATCAAACGCAATCCGTCCCAGCACCAGCACGGCCCGCATATTCCGTAGTAACCGGAACTCAGTTTCGAGGTAAGGGCGGCAATTTAGCAGCTCTTCAGGCAAAGGCTTGTTGGCAGGCGGCGCGCAGCGAAGCGAAGCAGTGATGAAACAATTCCGAAGCTCCAGCCCATCCCCGCGATGCCGCGATTCTGGCTGATTGGCAAAACCCGCCTCGTAGAGCGCACGGAAAAGGAAATCGCCAGACCGGTCCCCGGTGAACATCCGGCCGGTGCGGTTACCACCGTGCGCTGCTGGCGCGAGACCCAAGATGAGCAGCCCGGCTGCGGGATCCCCGAAACCCGGCAGCGGCTTACCCCAATATATGTCGCTCGCGTACATGCGGCGCCGGGTACGAGCCACTTCCTCGCGATATTTCACAAGACGCGGGCAGCTCGTGCAGCCAATGATCCGGCGCTGTAACCTGGCCAGCTCGCTCGAGATTTTGGTGTTTTCTGATTTGGGCATCGCAAGGTAAGGACTCTATTTCGTTTCCCGAGAGGACGCTTCTTCGAAAAGTGCGCCCGCATGGCAATGGGCCTGATTCCACCCTTCCGTGGTTTCTTCTTAGTTGTGGCTGGTAGATGGCCAGCGGCAGGCGGCTTCTTACCCTTGTCAATCGGACTTTGTTATTTGTCTTTTCCCTTCTGGCCCATTGAAAGGATCTCCTTCCACTGCTCTTGCGTGACTGGCATCACCGATAAACGTGGCAACCGCACCAGATCAAAACTCTTAAGGGCCGGGCGCTTTCTGATCTCATCCAACGTCACAGGCCACCTCAGGCGCTCTTTCACACGGATGTCCACCACGGCCAACTTTGGGTCATTCTGCTTCGGGTCACTGTAGGGGTCGCTCAATACCTCTGCGACGCCCACCACCGCCCGCTCCCCGCCAGTATGGTAGATCAGCACCAAGTCCCCGTGCCGCGCACTCCGCAGGTGCTTTAAGGCCAGATTATTTGAGATTCCGTCCCAAACGGTCTGGTGATCCCGCTCCAAATCATCGAACGAGTAATGCTCCGGATCAGACTTGAATAACCACTTGGCAGGCATTGTTTCTCCCTTCAGGAATCCAGTGTCTTGTATCTTAGCAGCTCGAATGGAAGGGCGCACCGCATAATTCCGTGGATGCTTCACGAAGCACCCATGGTAGGTCATTATCATGGCTGCGGTCTCCGGTCGTAATAAGGCGCTTCGGGCTCCATGGTGGGCTGGTCCCGCCTCCCATCACCACAGGGCTGTGCCGGACTGAAGGTCGCTCTACCCCCTTCCAATTCGCCAATGCAAAGCCAACCGGTGCCTCGCAGTCACCATAACCCATTGATTCTAAATAAAATAAGTGGATTTTCCCCTGAAATCGAAGCATCTTACATATAATACAGGAGTTAGTTGATTCCAATGGCTTTGCTTAGTGGCTTTGGATGGGTTTGGTCCTTAAGTCGTCCTTTGTTTTCAATGGAGTTTGGGTTTGCCCCCTTCAACAATCTTTTTTCAGATGTTCCGCCTCTCTGCAGCGTTGTCCGCAACCCCTTCTCATCCGCCGTGAGTAAACTGCGAAGCGGCTTTGGAGTGCGGTGGCTTGCCGCCGCTTTGGCTACCCAAGGACCGGAAGCCAGCTTCCGGCTTGCAAAACGGGAGCAAGCTCCCGCACTCCACATCTCGCGCTATGCCGTTGGCTTCCCAATCCTCCTCGCCCTCAAAGTAATGCAATGAAGCAACACAGTAACCAGTTCGATCCTTTGTTTTCATATACATTCTAGCTTCGTTCCGTCAGTTTTGCTTGGCGCCAAGCTGCCCTCAGACCCCGGAAGTCCTTTCCCCGGCTCAAAGCCATGCTGGGCGTAAGACTATTCTAGCCAAAGGCCAAGGGAAACAGTGGAAAAAGGCCATTGTATCGAATGTATATAGGGCATACAGGGGAAGCGCCAGCCCGGGTTAGCCTGCCACGCTAATTTGTGACAAGCCCCCTGAGCCGATGGTAGTGGGCCAGTTTGCTGCAGCGGCGCTCTCTGAGCGCCGAACGTGGATCCTCAACAGTTTCCGGCGCTCGGAGAGCGCCGCTACAGCAAATTACGCCACGACCTCTTTTTTCTTTGGTTCACCTGCACCGGGGGGTACAATTTCGCAACATGAACATGCTGTTAAGTGCCATTGAAATAAGAGTGTTGGGCTCGCTGGTGGAGAAGGAGATCACCACCCCGGATTACTATCCGCTTTCGTTGAATGCGCTTATCAATGCGTGTAACCAGAAATCCAATCGCGATCCAGTGATGAATCTGGACGAAGACGCTGTAAGTCAGGCGTTGCAAGGTCTAAATGAAAAAGGCTTGGCAGGGGCTACCAACAGCGCCGACAGCCGCGTGACCAAGTACGAACACCGCCTGCAGGAGGCTTTTAACTTCTACCGCCACGAGATCGCCATCCTGTGCGTATTGCTATTGCGCGGCCCCCAAACGCCCGGCGAGCTGCGAGGCCGCGCGGACCGGATGCACCAGTTTGACGGCTTGGACGAGGTGCTATCCACATTGCAACGTCTGATAAAGCGCGAGCCACCCCTGGTCGCAATGCTCCCCAGGCAACCTGGCTCCAAGGAGTCGCGTTACGCCCAGCTTTTGTCGGGTGACGTAGAAAACTGGGAGCCGGAGCCAACGGCGGAAACGGCAACCACCGGCAGCAGCCAACGGATTGAGCGACTGGAAGATGAAGTCGCGGCTCTTCAGAAGCAGGTCGCGGACTTGAAACAACAACTTGCAGATTTCCGGAAGCAGTTTGAGTAGGAAAGGGCTGCGCGCAAACTTTTCAGAGAGGCGCGTCTTGGTAAGAAACATTTCGAATAGCGTCATCTTATGACTCCAAGCCGATAGTGACCCATCGCCTTGAACCGGATTCCCCAACTTGAACTTGAAGTGATCTGCTGTACGGTTGAGGACGCCATCGCCGCCTGCCGGGGTGGAGCTACCCGCCTCGAATTGACGGTACAACTGGATCAAGCGGGCATCACACCTCCCCGTGAACTGGTGGAGGCCATAATCCAGAGTGTTCCGGTCCCTGTTCGGGTCATGTTGCGGGACCGAACCGATTTCGAGATTGGCACTCTTAACGAGCTTGAAACCTTGCGGCGCCTGGCAAATCAATTTGCTGCAGCGGGTGTCAATGGCCTTGTGACCGGATTCGTCAAGGATGGAACGCTCGACGTTGGCGCGCTCCGTGCAATTCTGCACGAGGTTCCTCAGACCTGCTTCACGATCCATCACGCAATTGAAGCAACCCGCGATCCCCTTGCTGCCCTTCAGTCTGTCTGTGAGTTCAAGAATGCTGACCGTTGTCTTGTCCACGGGGGCTTCGGGCCGCAGGAAGAGCGGATCACCCGGCTCCTGGAGTATCGCAAGGCGCTTGGCTCTGAACGGAGGCTCATTCTGGGTGGAAGGGTAACTCTGGCCGCGCTTCCGGAGTTTATTCGGGCCACGGGAATCTTTGAAGCCCACCTGGGGCGGGCGGTGCGGACGCCCGAAACAGCAGAAGGGGCAGTGGATGCGGAAAAGGTCCGGCGCGCCTTGCAACTCCTTCAATCGTCCTTCGTTTATTGAGAATCTGGTTAGCTGGGTCCACGCTCATTCACGGAGTGAGGAAACTTCCAGAGGAAACAGAACGGGGAAATTTCAAATGGCTGTTGGCAAGAGTTCCAATGTCTATTGACAGGGCAAAACGCAAATGTTAGAAAAGAATTGAACTTAAGCGCTTTACTAAAGCGTGTTAGCCCCGGCAGCGATCGGCGGCCCACCGGGGTTAAGCAAAGCCAGATCTCTGTCGATCATCATCAAGAGAGAAGCCTGAGAGGGCGGAGAACCGAGTCCGGCGCGGAACGACCCGTGTGCATCTGGCGCTTGCACGGGCTGCAAGGTGGCGGGATTTCTGAGTCCCAACTTTTCCTGGACCAGAGGATGAACTTCATGTCGGAAGAGACAGCAATCCCCGGCGCATTAACAGAGACCGAAATTTTGTCCGAGCCTCGTTGCTGGAAGGATTGTTTGCAGATCCTGGAGCGGAATGATGAGATCGATCCGTTTCTGGCTCGCTCCTCATCCTGCAAGGAATGGTTATTCATCGGGTGCGGGTCCAGCTTTTACATTGCATTAGCCGCAGCAACAAGCTGGACGGCATTAACAGAACTTCCCTCGCGAGCGGTCCCGGCGTCGGAATTGCTCCTTTACCCCGAATTGATCCTGAATGACAGCCAATCTGTCCAGCCCGTTCTCATCTCAAGATCGGGCAATACGTCAGAGGTTCTGAAGTCGGCGCGATACTTGAAATCAAGAGGCATCCGGACGCTTGCGATCAGTTGCTCCCCGAACCAAAAGCTTGAAAAGCTCGTCACGGTAACTTTATGTCTGGCGCTCGCCGACGAGCAGAGCACCGTTATGACGAGATCATTCACCTCCATGCTCATTGGGCTTCAATTTCTTGCGGCGAGGCGGGCGGGCAATTCGAGGTTCACGCAATCCCTGGAAAGGCTGGCTGATGAGTCTCAACCCGTCCTGGACCTGATGAGCGTGCGAATCCAGGAGTTCGTCGAGTTCCATAATTTTTCGGACTACGTTTTTCTAGGTCAAGGTCCCTTCTATGGATTGGCGTGCGAGGGGGCGCTGAAAGTGCAGGAGATGTCCTGCTCGTACTCCCAAAATTTCCACACTTTGGAGTTCCGTCATGGTCCTAAGTCAATTGTCAGCCCTGAAACGCTGATCGCTTTCTTCCTTTCGGAAAGGGGCAATGATGCGGAAGCGGAGCTTCTTGAAGAAATAAAGAGTCTGGGCGGGACGACTCTGGTGATTTGCAATCAAGCCGGCCTCAAGTCTCAGAGAGCGGCAGACTTTCTGATTGAGCTCAAATTGGAGATCGAGGAAATTGCGCGTCTGGCCGCTTTCATCCTCCCCTGCCAGCTTCTTGGTCTGTACACCGGACTGAAAAAAGGACATGACCCAGACCGGCCGAGAAACCTGAGCAGGGTCGTCGTGCTGAACGACTAAAAAGGATACCCATCCCGCGTTACGAGGGCGCTTCCCCGCAACGATCATTCGAATGAATTCTCTACCCGGCAATGCCAGCCCGGAGATGCTCCATGATTGATTTCCACACTCATCCCGTTCTCATCCAGGAGCTTGCCGGCAAGTATCCGAATTACCGGCGCATGGCGCGCGAGGTATTTCAGATTGGCAACAACTTTCAGCCTCTCGAAACTTTCTTCCTGCAGATGGACGTGGCCGGAATTGACAAGGCGGTCCTTCTGCCGGTCGATTGCGCCCGCGCCCGAGGTGATTCCGTTAGTTCCAACGAACAGGTGGCCGAACTCTGCGCGGGCAGCAACCGCTTCATCGGCTTCGCAAGCGTCGACCCTCTCAAGGAGGGAGCGGGACGCGAGTTGGAGCATGCCATTCATCAGATGGGGCTTCGCGGCCTCAAACTGGACGCTTCTCTTCAGGACTTCCACCCGGATGACAAGAAGGCCTTCGCGATTTACGAGACAGCCGAGAGCCTGCGGATCCCCGTGCTCGTTCACACCGGAATGAGCTGGGCGCCGGAGACTCCCCTCGAGCTGGGACATCCGTTGCTGTTCGAGAAAGCGATCCGGCGTTTTCCCAAGCTCAATTTTATTCTGGCTCACTTCGCGTGGCCCTGGGTGTGGGAAGCCACAGCGATGGCGCTCAAATATCCCAATGTTTATTTGGACACGTCGTGCCTCTATTACGACAGTCCTAAGGAGTTTTACCAGTTCGTTTTCTCCAAACAGATTCCCACCACAGTCATTGAGCGGAGCCTGCGGAACAAGATCGTTTTCGGCTCTAATTATCCGCGCGTGGAAATCAAGAACATGGTTCATGCTTTGAAGACGTTGGGACTGACCGAGGGGTGCATGACTAGAATTCTGAAGCTGACGGCGGAGAGGTTGCTGGCAGTCAACGCCGCGGCCCCAGAACTCACTGGATAAATTTGCGTTCACCGAGTCTTTCCAATTCAAACGGACCGGCTTGCGCCGCCAACCAATCGTGTTTTTTATAGACGGTCAAAATATTCCTGAGCAGGCGTGACCATGATCATCAAGCTTGAGCGCATCAAACTTCAGACAAAAAAGTCTGAGGAGGCGATTAACATTACGCCTCGGGTTGAAGAGGCCGTGGGCGACAGTGGCGTCAAGAATGGTATTGTGAACGTTCTCACTCTGCATACTTCTTCCGGCCTACTCGTAACCGAAGGCATTCCCTGCCTCGAAGAAGACATTCTCACCCATTTCTCCAGGCTATTTCCCGAAGATGAAAACTATCATCACCGCCGTTACCTGGACTATGACGGGCGCCTCGGGTTCAACGCGGATACTCATTTGAAGAGCGTCATAGGCGGCATCCAGTGCATGTTTCCCATCGAGGCCGGAGCCATTGTTAAGGGCTCGCGTCAGACCATCTATTTCATGGAATATGATGGGCCGCTCGAAAGAACCTATGTGATCCAGATTCTGGGCGAAGGATGACCCTCAATCTAAAGCTTAGACTGGATGATTTACGAACTACCCTTGGACGACCGGAAGGGCGCGGTTTCAACCGTGCCCTTCCGGTCTTCGCTACTGCTGCATTGTATTTTACAATCTTCAAGAAGCAGGCGGAGGCAGACCGATGGTTCGATTCCAATGGATGTTGCTCGTTTGCGTGTGGCTGGCGGCGCCCCTGCTTACTTCAGGACAATCCACCGCCGCGATCCGGAACTCGGGGTTGAGCGCCGGCATCCGGACGGCTGATGGCGCTTACCAGATCACTTCGCGGGCGCTCCGCCGTGCTGTCCTGGTTTCCCGGGTGGGCGTGGAGACCAACCATCAGTGGCTTCTTTCTGCAAGCTATCCCCGGCATCAAGCGGCGGTGTCCGCCTTCAAAGATGCGCTGGGTTCTGGCCAGCTTCTAACTGTTAGCTACAGTGGCTTGGAAGGAAAACCTGACCTCGTATGCCAGATTCGTCTTTATGGGGAGCATCCCTACGGGGATCTCTCCGTCCAAGTCCACAACACAACGGGTGGCAAAGTTACGGTCAATGCGATTCGCTTGGTTGATGCCGTGGGCCAGCCGCGGATCGAGCTCGGCGCCAGTGAACAACATGACCGGGTGCTTGCAGAGAGCTTCAGCGAGGATCCCACGATTCACATCGGAGGACTCGATCAGGCGCCCCACGGCGATTATTTTGGTGTGAACAATGTTCTGATTTACAACCTGAAGAGCCGTCAAGGCTTGCTCCTGGCGGCCTTGACTTCAGACCGTTTTCTGACTGTTTCCCATTTGAAGGTCAAGCACGATTCATCACAGAGGACTGGGATCGACTCATTGACTGTGGATTCTACTGGCACGACAGAAGGCGTGTTGCAGCGCGACAAGATTCCTCCCGGTCAACAAATTCAACTAAGCCTGCCGGTTGCTCCGGGAGAAACGCTTTCCTCGGAGCGGCTCATGTTCGCTTCCGGTACAGATTATCTCAGTGAGCTCGAAGCTTATGGGAAAGCTGTTCGCCTCCTGCATCATGCGCGGATTGCCGCGATCGCCCCCATGGGCTGGTGGAGCTGGACCGCCTTTTATGGCGGCATCACCGCTGGAGACGTGCTGACCAATGCGGAGTGGCTGGCCCAGCACCTGAAATCGCTCGGATACGATTTCTTGCAAATTGATGAGGGCTACGAGTACGCCCGGGGTGAATACACCACCCCTAACGCCACTCAGTTTCCGCGCGGCATGTGGGGACTAACTCACAAGATCGCTGCCCAGGGACTGGTCTTTGGCATTTGGACCGCGCCCTTTGAAGTTTCTGAAAGAGCCTGGGTCTATCAGCATCACCAGGATTGGCTTGTCAAGGATGCTCATGGGCAACCCATTCAAGTCGGATACGTTCAACAGACGGCAGACCATCTCTACGTCCTGGATACCACCAACCCGGGGGCCCAGGCATATCTCCGGCAGACATACCACGTGCTTGCCCGGGAATGGGGAGCCCGTTATTTCAAACTTGACTTCATGGACTCTGCCGCCATCGAGGGGTTCCATTATTTGCCCAACACCACCGCCCTTCAGGCGCAGCGCATTGGGCTGAAAATCATTCGTGATGCGGTGGGCAATGAGGTGCTGCTGGATAAGGACGGCAGTCCCATGCTGAACCCGGTGGGGCTAGTGGACGATGGACGCGTCTCCGTGGATACCGGACATGACTTCGACGCCAGCAAGGACGCCGCGCCCAATATTGCGGCGCGATTCTATATGAACCGCAATTTCTACATGAGCGATCCCGACGCTTTCTCCGTCTCCCGCCAACTTGAGCCCCAACAGAATTGGCATGAGTCGAGAAAGGGACTCACTCTGAACGAAGCACAAGTGCAGATTGTTCTTGCCGGTGTGGCGGGAGGGATGTATGAAGTTGGCGACGATCTACCGACTCTCGGCGCCGAGCCGGAGCGCCTTGCCCTGGTTGAAAATCAAGAATTGATCAATATGAACCGGTTGGGCCAAGCCGCATTGCCCCTGGACTTGATGACCTTTCGTCCTGAAGACGAACAGCCCAGTGTGTTTTTCCTTAAGGAGGACAAACGTCAATCCATGTTGGCCGTTTTCAACTGGACGATCCATGCGAATTCACATGACTTCGATATAAAAAGCCTGCCTCTGGCCGCTAGCCATTCATTCCAGGCTTATGACGTTCTGAACGGGGACGCGCCGGTGCGCCTCGAAGGTGGATCGCTTCGCCTGGAAAATATTCCCCCTCATTCCGTGCGCCTGATCAAGTTCATCGACACTGCTGTCCCTGCCGCTGCTCCATTGGTATCAGACCAAGTTCCCACCACTGCCCGCGCCGGCAATCCCGTCGAGTTCTCGGCGGATGCACGCGGTAGCGAGGTTCCCGCGCTCACCTATCGCTGGGTTTTCGGGGACGGCACTGATGCAGAGGGTGATGATGTCCATCACACGTATACCTTGGCAGGAACTTTTAGTCTTCAGCTTTTAGTCACAGGAATTGACGGAATTCCGGCTCGCAAAGACTTCACGGTCAAGGTTACCGGCTTTCCAAAGACGGCTTTCGATTTGAAAAACAACCGCCGGTACTCCAAACCCAATCAATAGGAAGAGCGAATGTTGAGAGCTGGAATGACGAACCGGTGCTGAAAGCCGGAAAGGATCGCGACCGGCTCTGTTTCATTCGCGCCGCGCGGAGGATTGGCTGCAAGCTACCCCTCTATGGCGCTATTTCCGTTGGGGATAGGAAGATGTTCCATGAAGCGATCTTAGACGAAGCTTTACAGGGGGGCGTGGCATCCGCCACAGCCAGCACCGTCCAGGATGGTTGAAAGGCCAAGATTAGCAACTTGCCGTTCCTGTCTCGGCAGCCGGCGGCTGTCACGTCCGAATCGAAATCTTAAAATGAATCCAAGTCATTAAATGAACAGTTTTTGGGCCAGAGCAACCAACCCTTGTGGTTTTACCCACCGGCTTTTCCAGCCTGCGATCCCATTCCATTTTCCCTTATTTCCCCTCGGACCAGAATAATCTGAACGATCCCACAGCCCCCCGCATCTCATAGAAAGAATGGATATTCTAGAAAAGGAGAGATAAGAAAGCGCAATATTGTTGAAGAGCTATGCCAGGCTTGTTTGACACTTATGGAACGCTCTGTTAAATTCGAAAGCAGGGAGAGAGTGGGCAGGGGACAACTGCGGACAAAAGGGCTAGCTGTGCTGGCGGCCGTTTGGGGCGCCGCAGTTCTCGGCTTGGCCGGCTGCGCGGTTTCACGGACTTCCCACATTGCAGCTTCTCAAGTTCCTCTTCCCCCCATGAATGCCTCCGCGGGCGAACTCATCGCGGACATTAACTCCCAAAGCAAAGCGGTCCGGACGATTACTGCTACGGTTGATCTTGCACCCACTGCCGGGTCGGTCTACTCAGGGGTCATCAGGCAATACCACGACGTCCGTGGATTCATCCTGGCAGAGCGGCCGGACTGGATTCGAATGCAGGGCCAGGCTCCGGTCGTCCGCACGGATATTTTTGATATGGCTTCGGACGGCCAGAAATTCCAGCTCTATATTCCGTCCAAGCAGAAGTTTATTGTGGGAAGCACAGCCGTCAGCCCGTCCCCCAAGAATAGCCTGGAAAATCTTCGTCCGCAGCACATCGTGGAAGCTTTGCTGTTGCAACCGGTGGATACACCGAAAGATCAATATTTCATTGAAGAGGCGCAAGATGGATCGCAACGGTTTTATGTGGTGGACATCCTGGGAGCGTGCCATGGCGGCCGGCTTTTTTTGAAGCGGAAGATCTGGTTTGACCGCTCAAACCTATCGATTGCCAGAGTACAACTTTACGGCGCAGAGGGGCGTTATCAGGAAGACATCCATTATTCGTTTTACGAAGACTTTGGGGGTGTCCATTTTCCCCGCCGGGTGGATATTAGCCGGCCGGTGGAGGATTATTCACTTTCCATGACGATTGAGAACGCCACTTTTAACCAGGATATTCCAGCGTCTAAATTCGTGCTGAAGCAGCCGGCTATGGCGCAACGGGTGGTGATGAAAACGCCGTCCACGCCGCAGGGAGATGCGTGTGGTCAGTAAAATGATCGTGGCCAACGTCCTGCACCGGCCCATCCGGACCATCGTCAGCATCCTGGCCGTGGCGATTGAAGTGGGCATGGTGCTGCTGGTGGTGGGGATGACCAATGGTATGCTGCACGAAGGGGCGAAACGGGTGGAGGGCGTCGGAGCGGATGTGATGGTCCAGCCACCAGGAGCATCGTTTTTCCTCGGCCTCACCGTGGCTCCCATGCCCATCAAACTTGCAGACCGGCTGCAGGAAGTGCCCCATGTGCAGGCGGTAGCCCCTGTCCTGCTGCACTTCAATACCACCAACGGGCTCAACCTCATGTACGGCATTGACATGGCAAGCTTCGACTCCGTCAGCGGCGGCTTCGTTTATTATGAGGGTGGCCCATTGCAGCATCCGGATGACATTTTGGTGGATGACTGGTATGCCAAAGCCAACAAGAACAAACTCGGGCAGACTCTGAACCTCATCAATCACGATTTCCATGTTGCGGGCATCGTGGAACACGGCAAGGGAGCCAGAATCTTCATTCCGATTCAAACCATGCAGACGCTGATGGGAGCGCACGATAAAGCCTCCATCTTCTTCGTAAAGTGCACCGATCCCGGCTACACCGACGATGTGGTGGATTCCTTCGAATCGCTGTTGCCAAAGTACCAGATCATGCCCGTGCGGCAATACATGTCGATGATGACGTCGAACAGCCTTCCCGCTCTCACCGATTTCGTCAGAGCCATGATTTGCGTCGCGGTAGGAATCGGCTTCCTGGTGATTTTCCTGGGGATGTACACCACCATCACGGAGAGAACGAGGGAGATCGGAATCCTGAAATCGTTAGGCGCTTCGAAGACGTATATCGTTCAGGCCATCTTGGAGGAAGCGGCGTTGCTGGGGGGAGTCGGAATCGTTGCCGGCTGCATTGGAACCATCCTGGCGCGGCGTCTGGTCATGATTTATTTTCCAACCATTTCGGTGGACCCATTGGACGGAGCATGGGTGCTGCGGGCCACGCTGCTGGCAATTGGAGGAACGCTGGTAGGGGCGTTCTATCCTGCTTTAAGAGCAGCCCAGCTTGACCCGGTGGATGCGCTGGCTTACGAATAGGGGCCATCAGCGATAATCTGGATTTTAGCTCCACCCCGGCTTACAAACGGTCGAACGAGATTGTAGCGTTTTATGGAACCTATCATCGTCACCGAAGATCTTAAAAAGACATATCGCATCGGTAAGGTCATGGTGCAGGCCCTGCGTGGGGTGAACCTGATTGTCCAAGAAGGGGAGTTTGTGGCCATCGTCGGCCCTTCCGGATGCGGCAAATCGACTCTGCTCCATCTGCTCGGCGGTTTGACCACGCCCACCAGCGGCAAGCTTTTCATCGATGGCAACGATTTTGGATCCATGAGTGACGGTGAACGCACCCGTTTCCGGCGTCACAAAATCGGGTTTGTATTCCAGCGGTTCAACCTTCTGCCCACGCTAACCGCCCGGCAGAACATCCGCATGGCCCAGCACATCCAGGGAAACGGCTTTAATCCGCATCGCTTTCAAGCCATCGTTGATATGCTGGGACTTCACGATAAACTGGAACAGAGGCCCTACGCCCTTTCGGGTGGAGAACAGCAAAGAGTGGCCTTTGCGCGGGCGGTGATTTGCGAGCCGAAGATCCTGCTGGCGGACGAGCCCACGGGGAACCTCGACAGCGAGAATTCACAGGTCGTTCTCGATATGATGAGAACAATTAATCGCTCCTTCCGGCAAACCATCCTGATGATCACTCACAACCCGGAGGCCGCAGCCATTGCTGACCGCACCGTCCGGATGAGAGACGGACACATTATTTCCGATTGAATGTCCGGCGGTTTGTGAGTATTTTTTGAAATTGGATTATGGCCCACAGTACCCCATATCGTGAACGGGTCTTGCCTCCGCAGGCGGGCGAGTCTGGAACCGCAGCCGCCCCGGCAGGTCTTTGGGACAAGGTCAAGCTGGTAGCCACCCGCGCCGTCTTCTGGCCTTACGAGCGCGGTTCCTGGCAATATGACATCATTTGCGCCGTGATTCTGGTCTTCATTTTTCTGACCCCGGCGGCTTGGTTTCATGACCGTCCGCAGCTCGGCCTGACGGACCTCCGCCACAACCAGGGCGTGGTTGAAGTGGGACGGACACGCGAGGGCTGGCATTACCTGATCGATGCCCGGCTGGTCAATTCCATGGGAAATCTGAAGACGGAAGATGCAGTTCATGCCATCCTACAAAGGCGGATTCACAAACCCTTCACCATCAAGTCTGTGGAGGTGGTGGAGGATCCGCAAAACGTCATCCTGGGTTATGCGGTCATCGTTCAGCGCTGACTCTTCAGAGTGGTTTTCGGCGTCCAGGAGCTGCGCGACTTGAATCCGGTAAATCTGGCCAATCGATTGAAAAGCACTCGTAAACAACCTCCCCGTCCACCCACTCCAAACACGGTGAGGACTTCAAACTTGAGAACCAGTTCCAAGCAGCCGAGAGGTTTATTCCCAGGCTCATTTTTCATTAACTTAGCCTTGCCCATTTGTGCGTTCTTTGCCTCCTCCGCCGTTCTTTTCGGCGCGAGGGGCGTTCACCTTCACAGACACCCCACGGACTTCAGGGTGATTTTGTCTCGTATGAATGATGCCGCGCGCCGGTTCAAAACACTCTCGGCAACCTTGGAGTACACAACTGTAACCGTTCTGGTAAATGATCACTCCACCGAATACGGCCAGATATTCTTCCGCAAAGCCAAGCGCCCGGAAGTCCTCATCAAATTTGTGAAGCCAGATCCCAAGGAGATTCTGCTCAAGAAGAATCGCGCCGCAGTTTACCTGCCCAAAATCAACACGATCCAGGAGTATGACGTCGGCAAGAAGGCCGCATTGCTGCAGCAGTTTTTGCTGCTCGGATTCGGCTCGGATGTGGCAGAGTTGCAAAAGTCCTATACGATTAAATACACGGGCGAAAAACAGCTCGGAAACGAAACTACGGCAGTTCTTGAACTCGTTCCGACCGATTCGCAGGTGGCTACCCAATTGGTCAAAGTCCAGTTGTGGGTGAGTGAGGATTCCTGGCTTCCGGCACAGCAGAAGTTCTTCGAACCAAGTGGCGATTATCTGGTTGCCCGCTATCGAGGCATCGAAGTCAACCGGGGGCTTTCCAGTTCCGTATTCCAGATTAAGGCGCCGGACAATGTGAAGCACGTCCAAATGAATTAAAAACGCCCTTTGTTTTCTTCTACTTGGGACGCAGATTAGCCATTCACGCCGCTTTTTTCCCTATTCAAAGGGTTAGAATTGCGCGATTTTCTTCATTTGGCGTAACTTAAAGAAGTGTATGGGCCTTTCCGGCGTGAGCATAGAAAGGCGTGCTTTATTTCTGGGCCCTTCAACTTCCGGCGCCGGCCGAAGGGTTTATAGGTTCTTCCAATGCTTGTGGCCATGATTTCACTACTTTGCGCGCTGGCCATGGCTCGTTAATCCTTATTGATATATGACTCAGTTTAGAATTCGACGCAAAATCCGTTCCATCCACCGCCGCCTGCGCGAATTGCGAATGATCGCCGGTGGATTGATTTCGACGGGCCACCCCATCCTTGCTCATCTCATCCCCATCCGCCGCTGCAATCTTTCCTGCACGTATTGCAACGAGTTTGATGACTTTTCAAAGCCTGTGGCTGTTCCAGTTCTCGCCCGCCGGGTGGACCTGTTGGCCAAGCTGGGCACTGCCGTCATCACCATCAGTGGTGGTGAGCCGCTGCTTCATCCCCAGCTTGAGGATCTGATTCGGCATATCCGCTCGAGGGGCTTGATGGCCGGAATGATTACCAATGGCTATCTTCTGACTCCCGACCGAATCAAAAAGCTGAATGCTGCCGGCCTGGATCACCTTCAGATCTCGATCGACAACGTGATGCCGGACGAGACCTCCAAGAAGAGCCTGAAGGTGCTGGACCAAAAACTGGTGATGCTGGCCGAGTATGCCCATTTCGGCATTAATATCAACTCCGTACTGGGAAGTCCGGTTCGCAAGCCGCAGGACGCTCTAACCGTGGCGAAACGCGCCAAGGCGCTTGGCTTCACCAGCACCGTGGGAATTCTCCATGACCATTCCGGCCAGCTTCTGCCGCTGAGTGAGAATCAGCAGCGCATTTACCTGGAAATTCTGGACCTTGAGAAGCGGTCCTACTCTCGGTTCTTCAGCCATTTCCAGCGGCAAATCGCCCGCGGCCAGACGCGCGAGTGGCGATGCCGCGCCGGAAGCCGCTATCTCTACATCTGCGAGGACGGTTTGGTCCATTACTGCTCGCAGCAGCGTGGCTTCCCCGGAGTGCCTCTCGAAAACTACGGCATTGAGCAGTTGCGGCATGAATATCTCACCCAGAAATCCTGCGCGCCGCACTGCACCGTCTCCTGCGTGCAGGTGATCGGCCTATTCGATAACTGGCGAGATCCACAGACGCAGCAGGCTTTCCCCGTCACCCCCCAAGAACTTGTCCAAGTTGGAAGTTCGCTGGCCAACCGGGATTAGCCCATGTTCGTCACGAAGGGGGCGAGAAAGGGACTAAGTGATTTAGAATCATTTCACGCTATGGCTGAGTCTGCACTACATTCGAAATTGAGATTGAGGTGTTCTAGAATCGTGATTCCCAGTTGATCGAGAAGCCGTTGCTGTTCTCGGCTTGGAGTGGACACACGTCGCCGACGAATCTCGCGCCCGGCGGGGGTAGGTGGAAGCGGGCCATCCGGCACTCAGTATGCGGCGGCAATGCGAGCTGCTGGGGATCAGCCGGGCGAGCCGGTATTACCGGCGGC
>CALCEB010000140.1 GCA_937900045.1 uncultured Acidobacteriota bacterium | reverse complement strand
GGAGCTCCGGCAACACCAGCGTCATGACCATGGATCAGACCTATCACGGAGAGGCACATGGGCTAAGCTCAGGAACCGCCGGAAACCAGGCCCAGGTCAGCGAGTGCGGCTATTACTACGTCTATTTGGGCAAGTGCTATTGCTCCTACCAGACCCAGGCGACAGGCCAGGGGCAGGGCGCGGTGGGAGCAAGCGTCGAGATATCCGGGATTCAGTCGGACGCGCCCACAGTCAATATCAATACGCCCCCAAAGTCGGCGACTGTTACCGTCACGCTCTACCACTTCGGCACCAATAACGTCACTGGCGCGACTGCTACCGTCGAGATTTCAGCATACACCGGCACCCCAGCGGGAAACAGCCTGGATGGTCTCCCAAGCGTGCCACAGCAGAAGGGCATACAGGCACCAGACGGATACACCTCCTTCCCGTTCACGGTTACCGCGGCTCAAGGGGTGACCATGAACGGTTCCGTTTCAATCCTTGGGAAAATCACGGGGCACACGGGGAGCGTCACTGTGGTGTCGGCTCCATCCCCGCCTAAAGACAAGATCAACCTTGTGACCGTAAAGACAACGACGAATTAAGGGCGCGATTGGGCTCCTGTGACCGCAAGGCGGATGCCGATGGCAGAAATGGTGCGCAAGGCTAGCGGGGCCATCCGAAATGTTGCAGGAGGTTGACTGAGGGGGCAAGCAGGCTTTGCTGGTCACGCCAGCCGCCACCTCGATGATCGGGAGGTCTGCGTGAAACGATGGCTTCTGAGCGTTGGGATGGTTCTCGCCGCTTCGTTGGGAACGCTCGGTTGGCAGCAGCAATCTGCCAGGAGTAGCCGAAGAGCGTGGGAGTACTGTACCGTACAAAACTGGGACGCCAATGTAGGCGAGGATCATCCGTCCCCTGCAGGCAGCAAGTTTCGTCACACCTTTGTTGGCGAGGCAGAAATCTGCTACCAGGCTGAGAGTGGGTGCAGGATCGAAAGGATAACTTCTTTGGTCGCGGTCGTGGGTGAAAAGGAATTGTGGAATGATCCGTACATCGGCAAGGCACAGCAAATGGCTGTGGACAAAGCTGTCTCGAAACTCGGTTCAGAGGGTTGGCGGCTAGTGGGAGCAGGGCCAGACCCGTCGGCCGTCCGGCCCAATGGAGAGAGCTCTTCCACGCCCGTACGCTCAATCTTGTACTTTGAGCGCCCCAAACCTTGAGTTGGTAGCAGGTAGCGCAGACTTCTGTTTTCCAGGAAGTCTGCGGCTTTTCCCCGGTTCCCAAACAAAAGCCGCAGAGTTTGAAATGCGCAACTCTGCATTGCAATATCGTAATTTCTTGTTTTTTTAACAAACATTTTTCAGTTCACTCTCTGCAAGGCGCATAAACAGCGGGTTTGATATAGTAGACTGTCTACATAGCGAGGTGGCGTCTCTTTACCTTATTTTGGTTGCGGCACCGCCGCGCTGCGCTACCGGCTCCTGGCTGGACGGTTATTCGGTCTGCTCGTCGGTCTGCCCGGCCAACACCGGGGAGACGGACGCGGCCCAGTATTGGACAGAAAATGGCGCCAACATTCCGCTGCCAAGTGTGATTATATACAAATGCTCTTCGATTTCGCGGGTGGCGCATACATTGCCATCCATGTCTGCGCCCCGGTTACGGGCTTCGCGTTTCTCCCAGAACCCAGACGTTGGAGGCAAGGAAGAGCCCGGCTTGGTCAGAGACGCCGACATGAAAATCGATGTCGGCGCCACCCGCGGGACATGGCAGACAGACGCCAGCGGCAAGTTCACCCAGCCCGACCTGATTCGCAACTGCTCCCAAACCTGCGAAGACGGTGGAAATTGCTCTGAGGATTGGCAGCAGACATTTACAACGGGCACGACGGCGCTTGGCATTATCAACGGCAAAGTGAAAGGCACGCTCAACTGCATCACCACCAGTTGCACCAGCGACCCGCAGGGAATCACGCATTAGCGCCTCCACAGGCGTATGTGGGGCCGGCCGCGTTCGCGCCACCGAGCCTGCCGAGAAAAGGAGAGAGGGCCATGAGGAGAAGATTCGGGCGGGGAACGTTACTTGCCCTTGCAGTATGTCTGAGCTTGGCTCGGCCATCGCCTTGCCAGCAGGGCGGATACTGGAAGGCGGAGATCAGAGAATCGGATTATGCGTTCGGCCTGATCAAACACATAGTCCCGTGCCATAGCGTGTACCCCGGAGCAGGCGTCAGCAATTACAAGTACGACTTATACCAGGCGCCCGGGGGAATTTTGCGCAAGGAGCTGGTGTGGACCGACTCTCCCCGCGCAGACTCGATCATGCCCCCTATGGACATCACCCTGATTGATCTCACGAGAGGCTACAAGCTTGTGTACGACAAGGGCGGCAAGAGGGCAGAACGCTCAACGCTCAAGGACGTGGGAAAGCCCACACCGCTTGCACCCATGCAGTTGTTGGGGCACCAGTGCGACGGCAAAGAATATCAGTGGATAGACCGACGCGGCCAGTTGATTCGCGTGAAAGAGTGGGTCACGGCAGACGCCGATTTCAAGCTCCCGCTCATGGAGTTCAGCTATGCCTTCGACCACTCCGGGGCCCTCAGCATACTGGAAACTAAGGTTGTGACGGCACTGCAAATGGTTCCAAGTCTTCCGTCTGCTCTTTTCGAACCGCCTCCCGGACTCGAAGTAGAACCGGCCGGCTCGACCCGCATTCCCTTTCTTTAGGGGCGGGCGTGTGGCGCACCCACTCCGGGGGGCGCTTACGTCGTTTTTTGATGTAGGCGCCTCAGTGAAAGTCTAGCAGCGGGTAGCGCAGACTTCCGTTTTCCAGGAAGTCTGCGGCTTTTCACCGGTTCCCAAACAAAACCCGCAGAGTTTGAAATGCGCAAACTCTGCATTGCAATATCGTAATTTCTTGTTTTTTTAACAAACATTTTTCAGTTCACTCTCTGCAAGGCGCATAAACAGCGGGTTTGATATAGTAGACTGTCTACATAGCGAGGTGGCGTCTCTTTACCTTATTTTGGTTGCGGCACCGCCGCGCTGCGCTACCGGCTCAAAAACGGAGGTCCGCGCTACCGGCTCCCTACCGCTACAGCAAACTGCCCCCCCCGCCGCGAATTGAATAGCATTGTTTCTAGCCTACCTTTTTCGGCGCGCTCTTCGGAAGTTGTTATACCTTCTGCCGGAATGAAGCAATCAAGACAAACGTTCCGCCCGCGATAGCCCAGATCGCAACGAATCTTGGAACCAGGTATGTCTTCTTGGTGACGATCACGGCTCGCGATCCGGAAACATGAACGACTCTGCGGCCCGTGGTGTAGGAAATTCCGCCCTTGGCAAGAGCGTAAGTTCCGATTGCAATCAACAGAAGAGCCACAAACTTTACAACGGTGTTCATACAGACCGCCTCTCCGGGTATCAACACTTCCTTTTACTTCAAGCGCCGGAACATTACCGGGTAAAATCCTGCGCACCTCAACGCCAGCCTATCATTCGGGAGCAGCCTCTCCCAGCCTGCTGTTCTGCCATGCGCAAATAACGCGGCAGGGCCGCCACATCCGTGGCCCATAACCATAACGCCATGAGTCCGCAATCCCCGGCCATTTGCTACGAAGATGAAAGCATAACGGATCAAACGATACGCAACTTTTCCGCGACGGACTTCATGGTATCGAGAGCCCGCGTGAGTTCATCCCGCGTATGGGTTGCGGTGACGATCGTGCGGATGCGGGCCTTGCCCACCGGGACGGTGGGATAGCCGATGCCCTGGGCAAAGACGCCGGCCTGGAAAAGCTGGCGGGAGAACTCGTGGGCCAGGGCCGCATCACCCACCATCACGGGAGTGATGGGCGTCTCGCTCATTCCGGTATTGAAACCAAGCTTCTTGAGGCCTTCCTTGAAGAAGCGCGTATTCTCCCAGAGCTTCTCAACGATTTGCGGTTCGGTTTCCAGCACTTCGAATGCGGCGATGCAAGTGGCCGCCACCGAAGGCGGGTGCGAAGTGGAAAACAGGAATGGCCGGGCGCGGTGGTAAAGGAAATCAATGGCATCGCGGGTGGAACAGACATAGCCGCCGAGCGATCCAATCGCCTTGGAAAGCGTGCCCACCTGAATGTCCACGCGGCCGTGCAGATTGAAGTGATCGACGGTTCCGCGGCCGTTCTTGCCCAGTACGCCGGAGGAATGAGCGTCATCAATCATCATGATGCAGCCGTAGTTTTCGGCCAGTTTCGCCAGTTCCGGCAGGGGCGCAATGTCACCTTCCATGGAAAACACGCCATCCGTAATGAGCAGCTTGTGGACGTTGCGGCTGGAAATTTCCCGGAGGATTTTCTCGCACGCTTCGACGTCCTTATGCGGAAAAACTTTGATTTCGGCGCGCGACAGGCGGCAGCCGTCAATGATGGAAGCGTGATTCAGCTCATCGGAAATAATAATGTCCTCGCGCCCGAGGACCGCTTGCACCGTGCCGGCGTTCGCCGTAAATCCGGATTGGAACACCACCGAAGCTTCGACGTTCTTGAACTGCGCAATCTTTTCTTCGAGCCCCATGTGCAACGTCATAGTACCGGCGATGGTTCGCACCGCGCCCGAGCCAACGCCGTATCTTTCGATGGCTTCAATGGCCTTCTTTTTGAGCAGAGGATGCGTGGTGAGACCCAGGTAATTGTTTGAAGACAGGTTGATGACTTCCTTGCCGTCGAAGCGCGACACCGGAAGTTGCTCGCTTTCGAGCACGCGGAGTTTCTGGTAAAGCTTCTGGTCCCGAAGCTTATTTAGTTCCGCCGTCAAATATTGAATTTGAGCCTTGGGCATGAGGACACCTCATCAATGGAGTCACGATGAATTCTTCTTTGTGGCCCGGCAGGCCGGCCCTGCTTATTCGGGCCTGCCGTTGGGGTAGAGCAGAATTTTGGACGCATTCCCGGACAACAGCATTTCCATGCCCTGGTGAAAATCATTCAGCGGCAAGCGATGGGTGATCAGCGGAGAAAGATCCAGCGCTCCTGACTTGAGCAAGGCCTGCATTTTGTACCAGGTGTCAAATACGCGGCGGCCGTTGATTCCCTGCACCACTGCGCCCTTGAAAATTACGTCGTTCGCCAGATCCAGCTCCAGAGGCTTGGAGGGAATGCCGAGCAGAGAGATTCTTCCTCCCCGCCGCAACATCTGGAACGCCTGCCTGACACCCACCGGGTTCCCGGACATTTCAAGCACCGCATCCGGTCCGAGGCCTGAAGTCTGAGCCAGAGCCTCCGCTACGGGATCCGCGCGCGAAGGGTCAATCACCCGGGTGGCGCCCATCTTCTCCGCCAAGTTCTGGCGAAAGGGATGCGGTTCAAAAGCCAGGATCGGGTAGGCGCCGCAAGCCTTGGCCACGGCAATGGCGAACAAGCCAATGGGTCCGCAACCCACCACGGCCACGCTCATTCCCGCCACATCGCCCGCCAGCACTGTATGGACCGCATTCCCTAGCGGATCCAGAATTGCCGCGTAATCCACAGGAATGGCCGGATCGATTTTCCAGATATTCGTTTCAGGGATTTTTACGAACTCCGCAAAGCAGCCGTCGGCGTCAATTCCGATGATGCGCACATTCTGGCAAATATGGCTCTGGCCGGTCCGGCACTGGAAGCAATGGCCGCAGGCCACGTGCATTTCCGCCGAAACAAATTCACCCGGCTTGACCGATTGAACTTCCTCGCCCACCCTCTCGACAACACCGCAGAATTCGTGTCCGAAAACCAGAGGGGGATGGAGACGCCTTTGCGACCAACGGTCCCACTGATAAATGTGCAGGTCAGTTCCACAAATCGAAGCCGCTTTCACCCGCACCAGAACGTCGCGGGGACCGATTTCGGGCACCCCGACTTCCCGCAATTCAGCGCCCGGCTTCGGCTCCGGTTTCACAATGGCGTGCATCGTAGAGGTTGGCATGGAAAACCCTGAAGGAAACTCCCTTCGTCCGCTCGCGGGAGGGAACGGTTTCTGCTTGGCCAGCCATCTTACCACACTGGCCCGCGGCGCTATCGAGGGTTTTTCACCGTTTACGGAAGCCGGACCGGCAGGGACTCATCAATCTTTAGTCAGGAGATTCTATACATGAGGACATCAGCCGGCGGCGGGCATTTGCTGTAGCGCCGCTCGGAGCTTACCCTGCCAGGGAGCGGCGAACTCCGCCGGTCACAGACCGGCGCTACAGAATCGAGCGTCGCCGGCTGACGACCTTGTGTATGTTTCATGGAAGGCGGAGGAAATCGAGCCCAGAGACCCTATTGGACTTTTCGCCGGATTTTTTCGAGCTCTTCTTTGGCGACCGTGTAATCCGGGCAGAGCCTGAGTGCTTCTTCAAGGTGAGATCGAGCCTTGCCAAACATTTCCTTGGCGGCATAAGCCCTGCCCAGGTTGTAGTGAGGGTAATGATAGGACTCATAGCGGCGGGATGCGAGCGCCTGTTCAAGCCAAGGTAGAGCGTCGTCGTAAGCGCCGCGTTCGATGAGGTAAGCGCCGATATCGTTATAGGGATTCCCGAACTCGGGATCTATCTGGATGGCCTTCTTGCATTCTTCGATGGCGTCATCCAGACGGCCCTGAAAATGGTATGTCCAACCCAGGAAAGTGTAAGCCTCCGCCGTCGGGTGAAGCTCCAGCGACCGTTTGTAGAGCTCAACGGCCATTTCGTACTCGCCGCCCATCTGGTACTGGTAAGCTTCCTTGAGCAAGTCCCACGCGGCCTGATAGCAGTCTGAGTCCATTGGCGCTACTTGATCTCCAAGCCGTTAGTTAACATATCCCCAGAGGCATTGTCAATTTTGACGAATTGCCGGTAGTGGTACGTTTTCGCGGCTACAGCACTCTTTTCCTTTGTCTCTGCTTTTTCCCGAAAGGCCGCTGGGCCGCCAACTTGACCTTCGCTAACCCAACCTTCCGGCTGGTCCGCTTGCCGAGTTTCTGATTCACAAACCGTCCCTGACCCATTTAATTCAACCCCTGTTGGCGCTGTTGGGAATTCTTGCCCAGCGCAAGCGGCAGCGTCCCGGACATGTGATCGTGCCAGCCCATCCCACCGCTATCCATCACGATCCATAGGAAGCCGATCATGAAAGCGGCGGCAGCCACCAGATACCCAAAAGCCCGCAGCAGGGACTGTCCGGTGGTTGGAATTTCCCCTTCGAGATTTCGAATCGCTAATCCCATCCATTGACCGCCCGGAGTGGCATGAGTGATGGCGGAAAATGTTGCAAAGTAGCCGAAAACCAACGATGACGCCGCCAGGGCAAGGATCACAAGGTTTGCGGGAAGAGGATGAATGCGCCCGCCTGAAACCAGAAATATCCCGGCAAACAGGCCCACGCACAGAAGCAGAACAGCGCAGTCCCCTATTCCCGCCAGAAGCCTCTGCCGGACGGAGGCAACCGGTAGCTCACCTGTTTCTTCCAGCGCCACTTGGGCTGGCCGCAAAACAGGCTCATGGATGGCGATGATGGGCTGCCGCTTCGGTGGAGGTGGTTGGAATGGGGTGGCTGGGCCGGGAGGTTCCTCCAGACTGATGGTGCGCCGTGGCCGCGCTTTGGGCGGTGAATCCCCTTCATCGACCGAAATGGCCGGTGAATCAACCTCGCTCTGCCGGGAGCTGTGAATCGGGTCAAAGACCAATTCCACTTCCCGATTCTCCAGTGAGCCCGTCTCCAGCTCCGATTCGGCCAGGGCTTGGCCACCAGCCCGCATCTCATGATCAAACTCAAACTTCAAATTAGAACGGTAATCGAAACGCCCGCGAATCCCGGCGCGGCGCCGCCTGGAGCTGGCCGCGCCCTCCGGAACCTCATCCCCCCACGCGCGGTCACCCCCCGCTGACGATAACTTCTCCATCAGGGGGACCGCGTGCGGATCGGATAGCAAAACTTCTCCGACCGCCGGATTCACCGAGGCTCGTTCGGACTCGCTCTTCGCGGCGTCAAACTCGTAACCGCATTGCTTGCAGCGTTCCACGTCCGGAAAGCTCACGAATCCGCACCCGGGACATTTCACGTTGGTCTCAGCCTCCCTCCGCCGGCTTCTCAACTGTATGATACCAAATGCGTTGCCCAAAACAAAAGACCATAGGCTACAATGGGAAGTTTCTGGTATGCAGATCGACTGGCTTGGCCCTTTCCCTAAAGTCGATATGAGCCCGGCACTGTTCCGGATTCTTTGGTTGTTGCTTTTCACCTCGGGTCTAGCTTCCGGCAGCTATTCCCAGCAGCCCTGCCCCGCTCCTTCTGAATTGCCGCAGCCGGTGAGCACGCTGACCATTCGCGCCGACTCTCAGCACAAGGTCAAAGACATGTACTATCTTCGCGGCCACGTCCTGATCACCTACAAAGACATGAAATTGACCGCGGACCGGGTTGACTTCAACAACGCAACGGGTGAAATTGTAGCGCGCGGCCATGTGGTTCTTGACGATTCTAAAGGACACCTTGAAGCGCCCGAAGCCCATTACAACGTGAACACCGAAAGGGGATACTTTCTCCACGCCCACGGGTACGTCCGAAACCTGATGAAGCCTAACGCCAAGGTGCTGGTTACCAACACGCCCTATTATGTGCACGCACAGGAAATCGACCGGATCGGAGAGGACGTCTATACGGTTCAGAAAGCCAGCCTCAGCGCGTGCCAGAAGGAAAGCACGGGCTGGTCGCTCTATGTGGGAAGCGCCAAGCTCGAAGTCGGCAACGAAATGTCCAGCCATTGGGCCATTTTCCGCTTTCTGAGCCTGCCCCTTTTTATTCTCCCCGACGCTTCCCACTCCATCAATGGTAATCTCCGCCACACCGGATTCCTTTTGCCGAACATCGGGCAGGACAGCCAGAAGGGATTTATTCTGGGGGACGGTTTCTACTGGGCCATCAACCCCAGTTCCGATGTTCTGCTGGGCCTCGAGGATTATTCCTACCGGGGCCTGGCGGAGGACGCGCGCTTCCGCGCCCGGCCCAGCGCCACCAGCAACCTGACGGCGGATGTTTTCCACATCAACGATCATGGCAGTGGCCCGCTGCGCCAAGTCCGAGCTCCAGGTGAAAGCGTGGACATCACCGGCGACTCGGACAATCTCTTTGACGGGTTCCGGGGCGTTGTGGACGTGGACTACATCAATTCATTGGCGTTCCGCACCACCTGGTCCGACACCTTCAATGCCGCCGTCTTTTCCGAAGCGCATCAGACCGGCTTCCTCAGCAAGAACTTTGACGCTTACAGCCTTAATATCTATACGGATCGCTACCAGGACTTTCTCTCCGCTGCGCCCATCAACGAGCAGTCCATTCTCATCTCTCAAGTTCCGAGCTTTTCCTTCTCCGGCTCGGACAAGCAAATCGGCCAGTCACCTTTCTTCTTTTCCTTCGAGTCTTCCGCCACTGGCGTGGCGCGCTCGGAACCGGGCTTCACCACGCCGCCGCTCAGCGCCCGTGTGGATTTTTTCCCGCATCTCACTGTTCGCACAAAACCTCTGTGGGGTTTTCGCTTGACTCCCACTTTCGGCATCCGCGAAACGTATTACGGCACCAGCCTTGCTCCCGGTGGTGCGCCGGTGAACCGCTTCCTGGGGCAAGTCACAGCAGACTTGCGCCCGCCCAGCTTTGAAAAAGTGTTTCCCCACCCTTTCCTGGGCCATCGCTTCAAACACGTCATCGAGCCGGATATTCAATACAACCTCATCAAGTCGCCATCATATGGAAACATCCAGAACATTCTTCGATTTGATGAAACCGACGTATGGACCGAAACCAACGAGCTCGATTTCTCGTTGAATAACGCCATCCTGATGAAGAAAGTGAATTCCAGCAATGACGCGGACGGCGCGGAAGGCAAGGACGCCTCGAAAGCTTCCTCAAGCGCCCGCGACTTAATCTCCTGGCAGCTTTCGGAAAGATATTTCTTTGACCCCACTTTCGGCGGCGTCGTGACGCCGGGCAGCACCGTGGCCATCGAACCCACGCTTTCCCTCACTGGATTCGCTTTCCCCGAGGGCCACCCGTACTCGCCGCTCGATTCGGTCTTGAAGTTTGAGCCGTTCTCGAACTACGACACAGAATTCGAGACGGACTTGGATCCTAACAACGGACAAGTCCTGAATGCCGGGATCACCTCGCACGTCCATCGCGGCAATCTGACTTTGGGCGTCACAGATTTCTTCACGAATCACACCGAGCTATTGCCGTCTCCTCTCGTGCCGGACGTCCCCATCTCCGAGTTGCCCACTTTCAACCTTCTGACCACCCAGGCGACCTATGGCGACATCCAGAGCAAAGGATTGACCGGTTCCGTGCGCGTGGACTACAATCTGGCGCAGGGCATTGCGCAAGATTTTGTCATCCGGCTTCGTTACAACTTCGGCTGCTTCGCCATTAACGTGGAATTCCAGCGCTTCAATCTGGGCTTCCTGCGCAACGAGAGTTTCTTCCGGTCATCACTTTCATTGGCCAACATTGGCACGCTGGGCAACCTGAATCCGGCTGAACCCTTGCCGTGAGGAAAGAATCCGTCTTGATGCGCCGGCTTGACGCCGGCCTCGAAAGGTCCACTTAAAGCAATGGCATTCCCAACTCATCGCCCGCGCCGCTTGCGAAGCAGCGAGGCACTACGCAGCCTCTGCCGGGAAACAGACCTTAGCCCCAAGTCGCTTATTTATCCGCTTTTTGTCTGTCCGGGCAGCGGCATTCAGGACGAAATCCGTTCGATGCCGGGCAACTACCGCTGGTCCGTGGACCTGCTGGGGGAAGAATGCAAGCTGATTCACGGTCTTGGCATTCCCGGCGTCATATTGTTTGGCATTCCCGAAAGCAAAGATGAGGCCGGCTCCGAAGCTTATGCCCCGAATGGGATCGTGCAACGCGCCGTCCGCGCCGTGAAGCGAGCCGTCCCAGGGTTGCTCGTGATCTGCGATACGTGCCTGGACGAGTACACCAGCCACGGACACTGCGGAGTGATGGTGAACGGCGACGTGGATAACGACCAGACGCTCGAATTACTGGCCCGCACGGCGCTCAGCCAGGCTCAGGCGGGCGCGGATCTCGTCGCGCCTTCGGACATGATGGATGGCCGCGTGGGCCGAATCCGGCAGGAACTCGATGCGAATGGCTTCATGCGCATTCCAATCCTCTCCTATGCCGCCAAGTACGCCTCTGCTTTTTACGGACCTTTTCGCGAAGCCGCCGATTCCGCCCCCAAATTCGGCGACCGCAAGACTTATCAGATGGACCCAGCCAACCAGCGTGAAGCCTTGCGCGAAATTGCGCTCGACATTGAGGAAGGCGCGGACATCATCATGGTGAAGCCTGCCCTGCCCTGTCTCGACGTGCTGGCGCTGGCTCGCCGCGAATTTGACGTTCCGCTCGCCGCTTATCAGGTCAGCGGTGAGTTTTCCATGATTGCCGCAGCCGCGCAAATGGGTTGGATTGACCGGGAACGGATCATTCTTGAGAGCTTGACCGCCATTCGCCGTGCTGGAGCGGACATCATCCTCACTTACTTTGCCAAGGAAGCAAGCCGCCTGCTCAAATAACACCGGCATCTTGCCGGCTGCTTAATGATCGCCAGGGCTCTGCCGGCAGCGTGCCGCAATCATTGAGTGCGCGACCGGATATTACACACCAACATGCCCGTCTCCCCTGCCCGTCATGCCGCCTTCACGATTCTTCGCCACGTTGACTCCGGAAATAGATATGCCGTCACGCTGATGCAGAAGCCGGAGTTCTCCGCTCTTTCAGAAGCCGACCGCGCGTTGGGCACGGAGCTGGTGATGGGTGTCCTCCGCCGCCGTGAAGAACTGGACAGACAAATTGAGCAGCTATCGGGCCGGCTCATCGCGTCCCTCGATCCAGAAGTGGCCACCGCTCTGCGCCTGGGACTCTACCAGATGCTCTTTCTGAAGCGCATCCCGCGCTCCGCGGCCGTGAACGAATCCGTGGAGCTGGTGAAGCAGGCCCGGAAAAAATCGGCGGCCGGGTTTGTGAACGTGGTGCTTAGAAAATGCGCCGGCCCCCACCACGATCCTTCAGCCGGCAGCCTCCATCTGCCATCCTGGCTCTTTGAGCGCTGGGTGAAGAATTTCGGCGAAGAGACGGCGCGCGCCATGGCCGCCGCCAGCACGTCCCGCCCTCCTACCTGCCTTCGCCTTTGCGGCCCGTCCGCCAGCCTTGAAGCCGTTGAGCGGGAACTCTTCGAAGATGAGGTGCGAACCCGGCGTGGCCAATTTGCTGCCCGGTCACTCATCGTGGAATCCGGTAACGTCAAGAAGTCGCGGGCTTGGCGGGAAGGCCGGTTGGTGATCCAGGACGAAGGCTCGCAGCTCGTGGCAGAGCTTCTAAGGCCGCCGCGAACCGGGCGCGTGCTCGACGCTTGCGCCGCCCCAGGTATGAAGATGATTCAGATTGCCGGGGCACTGGGCCAGGGAACAATTCTTGCCTGTGATGTCAGCCCCAGCCGTCTTCAAACGCTGAAGCGCATTGCGGAGAAGCATATTCCACCGGCGGTTCAACTGGAAGTGCGGCGCATGGATTTAACTCGCGAGCCGCCAGCCGGAGGGCCGTTTGATGCGGTGCTGGTGGATGCTCCCTGCACAGGAACCGGCACACTGGCACGCAACCCGGAGATCAAGTTCCGGTTGAAACCGGAAGACGTGCCAAGGCTGCATGGAATTCAAACAAAGATATTGCACAATGCTCTCGGCGTCCTGGCTCCGGGTGGGCGGCTCGTCTATTCCACCTGTTCCCTCGAACCAGAAGAAAATGAGCAGGTCATTGAGGAGGTCTTGAGACCTTCACCGCGATTCCGTCTTTTGAGCGCGCCCGAACTCCGGGCGGAATTCCCGAAGCTCTCCCGATTTTTCACAGAGCCCGGATATTTCCTCACCAGGCCCGGTCTTGACGGGTCATATGGCTTGGACGGCTTCTTCGCCGCCGCCATCGTTCCCACAGGTTAAGGCAGTCCTGGCCGTCAACCTTCCATCATCCGTGGCAATGCAAGATGTTTGCGGTAGGGGCGCTCTCTGAGCGCCGGAAATCCTTTAGATTTCAAGGACGGCGGTCAAGCCCCGGCGGACTGAGCGCCGGACGATGATATCGGATCAGGTTGCTGTCCCGGAACCGGACTCGTACTCATTCGATATGGTTCTCGTATTACTATGTTAAGCGGTTTGGGATCGCCATCAGGGTATCGCTGAAGCCATGCCTGGATGGCGCCTGATTTAACCGAACATAGCGATAGTGGCATGGTCTGAGACAACAGGGTTAGAATGAAGTTCCTGGCGTCCTTGGCCGGAACTTAGCGGCCGTTGGTGATAGCTCAGGGATTTCGTAGCTCGAGACTCCAAAGCTGAGAGATTCAAACCTGAACTCCTTCGAGCCGGCTGACTTGCGCGTGTCCAACGCCCCCCCAATCGAACTTCGCGGCGTTTCTCTTTCATTTGGCGATAAACTCGTATTGTCGGATATTTCCTTCAAGGTGGAGCGTGGCAGCACATTGGCCCTTCTCGGCGTCACCGGCTCCGGTAAGTCGGTGTTGCTGAAGTTGGTGCTGGGGTTGCTCAAGCCCGACGGCGGCGAAGTGCTGATTAACGGCACAAATACGGCGCCCTTATCCGACCGTGAATTGAACCCCTTCCGCAAAGACATCGGCATGGTTTTTCAGGAAGGCGCTCTCTTCGATTCCCTTTCTGTCTATGAGAACGTGGCCTTTCCGCTGCGCGAGGGAGGAGATGACGAGGATGAGATCGAGCGCCGGGTGCGGGAAGTGCTGAGTTTTGTGGAGATGGAAGAAGCGATTGACAAGATGCCCGCCGAGCTTTCCGGCGGAATGCGCCGGCGGGTCTCCATCGCCCGCGCCATCATCATCCAACCTTCCATCATGCTGTACGATTCGCCAACGGCCGGCCTCGACCCCGTTACGGCGCATACGATCAACGTTCTGATCGCCAAGCTCCGCGACACACAGCGGGTGAGCTCCATTCTGGTGACGCAGCGCCTGCAGGACGCGATCATTTTGAATGATGCTATCTATTCTGAAGAAAAGCACACCCTGATTCCCGTTGCCCGCAACGGCAAGCCCGGAGTGCGGCCCAGGATGCTGTTTATTGTCCTCAAGGACGCCGGAATCGGCTTCCAAGGCTCGTGGCGGGAGTTGAGCCACTCGCAGGACCCTTATCTACGCCGGTTTATCTCTTGAGATATCGCTGCGCTGCATCTTCGGAGGCGTGGGGCGGTCCGGATGCCATGCCGTGGCGCAAGAAACAAACGAGGCGGGCAACAGGGTTCGCCAATTTCGCCGGTTGCACCTTGAATCTTCGGAAAGGAACAGACAGCCATGGCTCAGAAGAAAGAAATTAGCTGGTCTCAACTTCGAGTAGGCCTGACAGTGGCCATCAGCTTGCTGGCCCTTGGGATAGGCATTTTCTTTGTCGGCGGGCAGGTGGGATTTTTGACTCGCAAGTATTCCCTGAAGGCCTATTTCGCCGATGCTTCGGGGTTGCGCGGAGGCGCGGTCGTGCAACTCGCGGGCATTCCCGTGGGAAATGTCAGCAAGTTCCAGATCACTACTTCCCGCGACCCCAATCATGCCGTGGAAGTGGTCCTGAAAATCTCCCGCAAGTTCGAAGACCAAATCCGTTCGGATTCGATTGCCAGCATCGAAACCGCGGGTCTGCTGGGGGAAAGCTACGTCAACATCACAAGGGGCACGCCTGGCCAAACGGTCATCCCGCGCGGCGGGGAAGTCAAAACCCAGGGGGGGGCGGATATCAAGCAGATCGTTGCGAACACCAATGATGTGCTCGTCAACCTGCGAGCCGTTAGTACCCAACTGGGCGATGTGGCTCACCAAATCTCTTCCGGACAAGGCTCCATCGGAAAGTTGATCTACGATCAGGACCTTTACAACCGGATGAATCATGCCACCGAATCCCTGCAGCAGATTGCTACGAATCTCTCGCAGGGGCAAGGCACCCTCGGCAAGCTTATTACCGAGGACACCACCTACAACAAACTCAATGCCACTCTGGATCGCGTCAATCTGCTTCTCGACAGCGTTCAGAATGGCAAAGGTAGCATGGGTAAGCTGATCAACGACCCGGCGCTCTACGACAATCTACAGAGTTTGGTTGCCAAGGGAACCACGTTGATCGATAACGTCAATCAGGGCCAGGGAACGCTGGGTAAGCTGGTGACGGACCAGCAGCTTTATAATCGCATGAATGACACCGTGGGAAATCTCAATACCATTACCGGCCGCATCGTGAAAGGACAGGGAACCATCGGCCTGCTGTCCACGGACAAGACGCTTTACAATAATCTGAGTGCGAGCGCCCAATCCTTGCGGACATTCCTCACAGAATTCATGAAGAATCCCAAGAAATATCTAACCTTGCGCCTTCATGTTTTCTAACAGGCCGCTGTGGCGCCGCTCTCTGAGTTGCGCCATCGTGGAAAAATAATCGGCGCCGGTCATAGACCGGCGCTATCATATCCGTTTGTCAACAAACCTTCAGGGAATTCCTAGCACCTTTTGCGTCTGAAGGCTGAGCCGCCATCGGGGATGGTCCAGGCAATATTGAACGGCGCGGCCGGTGTTCATCTTGACATCCGTGCCATCCATGGGTTGCAAGAAGAATTGGCGGAAGTTCAGGTTCTCGAATTGCTCAGGCTCCGCGCCGGCTTGCGGGTAGATCAGTTTCAATTCGTCCCCGGAGGTCAGCATCAGTACGGTTCCAGCCTTGGGGCTGACACAAATCCAATCGAGGCCCGGCGGAGGCTGAACCGTGCCGTTCGTCTCCACGGCAATAATGCAATCGCGGGCGTGCATCGCCTGGATTAAGGCCTCATCCATTTGCAGCAGCGGCTCGCCGCCGGTACAGACCACAAAAGGCTGGCCATCGCCCCGCCACGTTAAACAAATGGCGTCCGCCAAATCCTCGGCGGTCTTGAACGAGCCGCCGCCGGGTCCATCCGTTCCCACAAAGTCCGTGTCGCAAAAATTGCAGGTTGCCTTGGCGCGGTCAGCTTCGCGGCCGGACCAAAGGTTGCATCCCGCGAACCGGCAGAAGACAGCAGCCCTGCCGGTGTTTGCCCCCTCACCTTGCAGCGTATAGAAAATTTCTTTCACCGCGTAGCTCATCGTCCCGTTCGAACCTCATCGGGATAGTACAAGGGATCGGGCGCGCCCGCCTCCGCAAATCCTTTCAGCCGGAGGATGCAGGCGTCGCACCGGCCACAAGGCTGGCCATCCATCGAGGGATCGTAGCAGGTGCTGGTCAGCGAGTAGTCGACGCCCAAATCGAGGCCCTTGCGAATGATTTGGGCTTTGGTTAAATGGATCAGCGGCGTGTGGATGATGAGCCTCTGCCCTCCTTCGACACCGGCTTTGATGGCCAGGTCCGCCATTTTCTGAAAAGCGGCAATGTACTCCGGGCGGCAATCGGGATAACCGCTGTAGTCGAGCGCATTCACACCGATAAAAATGGCGCTCGATCCAAGCACCTCCGCCCAGGCGAGTGCGAGCGACAAGAAAACCGTGTTCCGCGCCGGGACGTAAGTTGCTGGAATGCCTTCACCGATGGCGGAAAGCTCACGGTCCTTGGGGATGGGAACATCCGCGGTGAGCGCCGATCCTCCGAAGGCGCGAAGATCAATCCCAAACACGCGATGATCTGCCGCCCCCAGCTTCTCCGCCACGCGCTTGGCGGCCACCAGCTCCCATTCATGCCTTTGGCCATAGCGGAAAGAAAGGGCATGGGCTTCGAAACCCTCGCGAAGAGCGATGGCCAACACTGTGGCCGAATCGAGTCCGCCACTGAGCAATACCACGGCCTTGGGTTTATTTGCCATCGCTATTCCGTGATGTTGCTGGTGGGGGCGGCCCTACGCGCTCCCACTCCATAACCTTGCTCGCGGCTCCAGCTCGCCACCACACGGGATTGCAGTCCGCCCCGCGGAGTGAACTCCCCCACCACCGTTGCAGAGACTGGCCGCGCCGCATCCACCACGTCGCGCAGCACGCGGTTCACCACGTTTTCGTAGAAGATGCCGAGATTGCGAAATGCCAATGTATACATCTTGAATGATTTCAGCTCCAGGCATTCTTTGTCGGGAATGTAGTAAAGCGTCAACTTCCCAAAATCCGGTAAACCCGTCTTGGGGCAGACGGAAGTGAACTCCGGAATGTGGATTTCAATCTGGTAACCGGGATATTGATTCGGCCACGTTTCGATCGCAGGTAAGGCTGCGTCAATTCCAGCCTTGGCGTGATCCTCGGTGTATGCGGGGTCAGTCATGGTTTCCTCTTTCAAGGGCGCCTCCATATTCGCAATGAAGCCCACAGCCAGCGAACCAGATCTTGAGGGTTCAGGACGCAGCATGTTATTCTCACTGAGTCCCATTTTGTGCTGGAGTGGCGGAATTGGCAGACGCACGAGACTCAAAATCTCGCGCTGCTTAGCAGCGTGGGGGTTCAACTCCCCCCTCCAGCAGTTGCAAGTCTTTCCCCCTTCATTTCCGCAAAAGCTTGGGCTGCGGTTTCGACGGTCTGGTCAATGTCCGCCTCGGTGTGCGCGCTGGAGACGAACGCCGCCTCAAATTGCGACGGAGGCAAGTAAATTCCGAGCTCGAGCATTTTCCGGAAGAATCGTCCAAAGGTTGCGGTGTCCGAGAGCTTGGCGCTGGCGTAATCCGTCACCGGACTCGGGGTGAAAAATGGCGTCATCATGGAACCGGCACGGTTCAAAGTGAGCGGCACGCCCGCCCGGGCCGAGGCATCGCGCCATCCAGTCTCCAGACGGTTGGAAAGCAGTTCGAGGCTTTCATAGAAGCCCAGGCGACGTATGATTTCCAACGTTTTCAACCCTGCGGCCACTGCCAACGGATTCCCAGAGAGCGTTCCAGCCTGGTACACCGGCCCGTCGGGAGCCACCTGTTTCATCAGCTCCACTTTGCCGCCATAGGCGCCCACGGGCAATCCGCCGCCAATGATCTTGCCGAGCGTGGTCATGTCGGGAACGATTCCGAATTGCTGCTGCGCCCCGCCATAGGAGATGCGGAATCCCGTCATCACCTCATCAAAGATCAGCACGGTTCCCTGTTGCCGGGTCAGTTCGCGTAGCCGTTCGAGAAACCCGGTTTTGGGCGGGACGCAACCCATGTTGCCTGAAACTGGTTCCACGATGACAGCGGCAATCTGGTTGCGATGGCGGTCAAAAGCTTCCTCCAGCGCACGAGGGTCGTTAAATGGGATGGTGAGAGTCAATTCGGCAAGCGCCTTAGGAACGCCGGGACTGTCCGGCAGGCCGAGCGTGGCGACGCCGGAGCCCGCTTTCACCAGCAGGCTGTCCGCATGGCCGTGGTAACAGCCCTCAAATTTCAGGATCTTCTCACGTCCAGTTGCGGCGCGGGCCACGCGCAGCGCGGATAGCGTGGCTTCTGTCCCGGAGCTCACGAGGCGAAGCCGTTGCATGGAAGGAATGGCCTCCTGGATTCGCTCTGCAAGCTCTACCTCGCCGGGCGTGCATGCGCCGAAACTTGCCCCTGCTTCGAGGGCACGAGCCACCGCCTCCACCACTTCCGGATGAGCGTGCCCGGCGATGAGCGGGCCCCAGGACATCACATAGTCGATATATTGGCGGCCATCCACATCCGTCATGCGGCTTCCATTGCCGCTGGCGATGAAGACAGGATCGCCTCCGACGGCCCGCAAGGCCCGAACCGGAGAATTCACACCGCCGGGCATCAGCCGGAGTGCTCTGGAGAATAGTTCTTGTGACTTGGTTGGCATTTTATACCCAACGAAGTAAGCCGACGGCGCTCCAAGGCTGTAGCGCCGGTCTATGACCGGCGGATTTCGCCGCTCCCTGTCAGGGCAAGCTCCGTGCGGCGGTACAGCGAGTGACCGTCGCCGGCTTATGGCGCCCTGTATAATTTCCCGGTCTGGGCGCTAGCCTTCCCTCGCAGCATTCGGCCTCCCCAACTGTGTGACATGCCGCCGCAATGATCCCAGACTCATTTCAAAGAAGCCCTTCGCCAAAGTGCCGCACAGCCGCCGCAAGAGGGTTGCATAATTTTGTGATCCATCCACCAAGTCTTGAAGAAGGGACTCGCAGCTCCGACTTTGGGCGCTGTACTCAACCACGCGATAGGTCCAGGGCTTGCCCAGAAACCCGCCATGATAAAAATGAGGCGCGAGCCGCGCGGCAAGAGTCAGCCGCTCTCCGAATTCCGCTTCAACCCGTGCCGGATATTGGTGAGGAACGCCTTCGCGCAAGGCATCAGCCACCATTTCCCCGGAGCGCATGGCGTAATAGATGCCCTCGCCCGTGACCGGGTCCACCAAACCTCCGGAATCACCCGTGATGGCCCACCCGTCACCCGCCAGACGCATATTTCTCCAGCTTGCGATGCCGGGGGATGGCAATAAGTGGCTGAAAATGGGCGCTTGACTTGGGGAGTAACCGGACTCCTCCATGAAGCCGTGGAGCCGGCTGCGCAACTCCGGCATCGAGCTTTCTCCGGCTTTTCCGCAGATTCCAACCGAGAGGTGATCGAGGCGCGGAAATACCCAAGCATAACCTTCAAAGTCCTTGAAGAATCGCACCCGCATGGCGTGCTCCGGCCCGGACATATAGTAGCCAAAAGTCAGCATGAAATCGCTCGCTGGAAAGTCGGGAGTCAGCAAGTTCCGCAACCGGGTGCGGGCCCCGGCCGCAAGAACCAGGAAATCAGCCTGATAGGTTTCGGTTCGTCCGTGAATTTCCCAACCTTCCCGTACTTGGGTGAAGCCACGAATGTGATCGGAGACGACTTCCGCTCCGGCTTCGGATGCCCGCCGCAAGAGGAGCGAATTCAATACTTTCCGCGAGTAAATGGCAATGGGATGATGGAGAGCAAGGCGGTTGGATGATCCATCCGGCGCAATCAGGTCTACCCGGTTGATAAGTCGATGCTCATAAATGGCTTCAAGCAGAAATGGGTAGCGCCGGAGAACCTTATATGGCAATCCTCCACCGCACGGTTTCTCCCAACCTTGCCTTTCTTCAAAGATGAGAATCCGATGCGATCCACCTGTCCCGTTCTGGTTGGTTTTGCCAGCGAGACCCGCCGCTGCCATGGCTCCGGCTGGCCCGCCACCGATAATGGCAATGGTTTTAACGGCTTTCATGATTCCTACGGAATAGGTTCTTAAGCGTTACCTTGCACGGTCCTTTCGATTAGGACCATTCAAAAGCCCTGCCCGTTCCTAAGCGGCAGAATACCATGTGCATCAGGGGGCTGTAAATTCCAGGCCCTGTTCGATAGTGGGTCAGTCAGCATTCAAATCCTTGCCTTCTCACCGGCTATCAACCAAACGCCGCCAGGTCATGGAACAAGCCGGCAAGGCGCAGGGTCGAAAAACACGGAGTCGCGAATGAAGCCGTTCTGAGATCAAAGGACTTAACATGATGAGCTCTACCTCTACCTGACACCGAGTGATTTTCATGGGCTTTCGCGGGCCGTAGGCCCTAAATGACAGAGTTAGAAAACAACTCTGTATCAAGCAGGTTGTGGATTCCCGCCTACGCGGGAATGACGAGCAGGGTGGTTACTTCCCCTGGGTTTCATGGTCACCCCCGTGGAGCCGGGGGTCCACATCTCCGTTTCGGGGCTCACCGCAGCCACATCAAACCTAAAACCCCTTTGTTTTGTGATAAATGCTTAGCTTTGGGTGCAAATGCATGTTACCCTCAGTCCCCGCTTTGCTCGATGAGTTTAGCGACAATTCCCGACCATCCGGTTTGGTGGTTTGCCCCCAAGCCGCGGCCGTTATCACCGTGAAAATACTCGTAAAACAGAACGAAATCCTTCCAATATAGGTCGGACTGAAACCGGGAGTCATCGCCGTGAGCGGGACGGCGGCCGTCAGATCCACGCAGGAAGAGACGGGTGAGGCGGCGGGAGATTTCCGAAGTCACTTCCCAGAGCGTAGCGGGCTGCCCCGAGCCGGTAGGGAACTCAACCTTCAAGGGGTCGCCAAAATAGTAATGGAATTTCTGAAGGGATTCGATGAGCAGGAAATTCATGGGAAACCACACTGGACCGCGCCAGTTGGAGTTGCCTCCGAACATGGCGGTGGTGGATTCGGCCGGCTCGTAGTCCACGGTGTGGGTGTAGCCATCCAGGTGGAGGGTGTAAGGATGTTCCTGGTGAAATTTGGAGAGCGCCCGGACGCCGTGCGGCGAAAGGAACTCCGACTCGTCCAGCATATAGCGCAAGACGCGCACCAGCCGCTCACGGTTGACGATGGAGAGCAAACGCCGGGGGCCGTCCTTCGTCTGTTGTGACATATCGATGTGGCCGGCCAGTTCCGGTGAATGGTCAATAAACCATTGCATGCGGCGCTTGAAGCCCGGCAGCTTATTCACCATTTCCGGCTCGAGCGTGGTCACGGGAAACAAAGGAATCAATCCCACCATGGAACGGACTTTGAGCGGGTAATGGAAGCCATTTTCCATGTGGAGCACATCGTAATAGAAGCCATCCTTTTCGTCCCAGAGTTCAATACCGAGGCCTCCCAGGTCATTCATGGCGTGAGCAATATAGACAAAGTGTTCGAAGAATTTACTGGCGCAATCTTCGTAGGCCGGGTCCTCCATGGCAAGCTCCAATGACATGTCGAGCATGATGAGGCAGAACATGCCCATCCAGCTTGTGCCGTCGGATTGCTCGATGTAGCCGCCGAAGGGGAGCTTGGCGGAGCGGTCAAAAACGCCGATGTTATCCATGCCGAGGAATCCGCCCTCGAACACGTTCATGCCTTGCGGGTCCTTGCGGTTCACCCACCAAGTGAAATTCATCAGCAGCTTGTGGAAGACGCGCTTCAGGAACAGCAGGTCGCCCCTGCCCCGGATGCGCTGTTCGATCTTGTAAACCCGCCACGCCGCCCAGGCATGAACCGGAGGATTCACGTCGCTGAAATTCCATTCGTAAGCGGGCAACTGGGCATTGGGGTGCATGTACCATTCGCGCAAAAAGAGAATCAGCATCTCCTTGGCGTAGTCTGAATCGATCATGGCGAAAACGATGCAGTGGAACGCCAGGTCCCACGCCGCGTACCACGGATACTCCCACTTGTCCGGCATGGAGACAACATCGGAGTTGAAAAGGTGCGCCCAATCGTGGTTGCGTCCGAAGCGGCGGTTGGGCGGAGGCGGCGGCATGGAGGGATCGCCCTCCAGCCAGGTGCGCACGTCGTAGATGTAAACCTGTTTGTTCCAAAGCATTCCCGCAAAGGCTTGTCTTTGAACGTTCCTTGCGTCTTCGGAAACATCGCGGCAAAACTGCTCATAGAATTCATCCGCTTCGGCCATTCGCTGGTTAAATACCGCGTCGAACCCCGGCCCAAGCATCTCCGGGTTTGGAGCGTAATCCGTCAAGCGCATTCGAATGGACCGGCCTTCCCCCGGCGCCAGCGCCAGGGCGTAATCCGCAGCGGCTTTGGTGCCTTTTTGCTGCGGATTGAGGGCGGCGCGGGCGCCCAGCACGACATAATCGTGGAAAGCGTCCTTGACGAATTCGGCGCGATTCGGAGTTCCATAGACCTTCTGGTAGTTGGTTTCGTTCTCTGTAAAAAGCAGGTCCGGGGCGCCCTCGAGAGCGAGCCAACGTTTCCCGTAGTAGTAATGCTCCGCTTCCAGGGCCACAATTCCAGGCGGCGCTGGAATGGCGCGGACTTCGGGACGCCGGTCATCCCAGCCCCAGGACCAGGTGTTGCGGAACCACAGCGTGGGCAGGATGCGAAGGGTGGCAGGGTCCGGTCCGCGGTTGAAAACGCTGGCCCGAATCAAGATATCATCCGCCGCGGCCTTGGCGTATTCCACCAAAATGTCAAAGTAACGGTTCTCATTGAAAATCCCGGTATCCATCAGCTCAAATTCCGGCTCCTCCCGAGTCCGTCTGCGATTCTCCTCCAGCAGCCAGGAATAAGGAAAAGGCGCCTGCGGATACTTGTAGAGAAACTTCATGTAGGAATGGGTGGGCGTTGAATCGAGGTAAAAGTAGACTTCCTTCACATCCTCGCCGTGATTTCCTTCATGTCCGGTGAGACCGTAAAGCCGCTCCTTGAGGATGGAATCAGACCCGTTCCAAAGCGCCACCGCAAAGCAGATCAACTGATGCCGGTCGCAAATGCCGCCCAGACCGTCTTCACCCCAGCGGTAGGTCCGGGATCGTGAATGCTCGTGGGGAAAATATCCCCAGGCGTCGCCGCTCTCGCTGTAATCCTCGCGCACGGTGGCCCATTGCCTTTCGGAAAGGTACGGCCCCCACCGTTTCCAATGAACCTTCTGCTGGGCGGATTCGTCGAGACGAATCTCCTCCGCCGTCTTCTGCGTCTTCTCTGCAGCCACTGCTCCTCCGCGAACCCGAAAGTCAAACGACCATATTAACCGGACACTGGCTTTGCGTTGCTTAATTTTTCGCGGATGATACAGTTTGGAACAGGGAAAGAAAAAAACTAAACCGCATCACGCAAAGACGCAAGGCAACTATACACAACGGAATAAGCCGGCGGCGCTCCAAGACTGTAGCGCCGGTCTGCGACCGGCGTATTTCGCCGCTCATAGAGCGCCGCTACAGCAAACTCCGTCACTACCGAGCCAGCGTGCAACTTGTCCGCTTGAACGCTGCCCATGTTAAGATAATGGCTCAAATTTAATATTGGAGTCTTCAAAACGGGCGGAGCAGAAGATTTTTCATTCACGGAGAAAACCCTTATGAGTCAATCCAACGGAAACGGCGACGCCAAACTTCGCAGCCGCGAATGGTTTGGAACGGATGACATTCACGGCATGACGCATCGCGCTTATTTGCGAGCCGAAGGCTTCACCCGGGGCCTTTTTAACGGCAAGCCGGTTGTAGGCATCTGCAACTCCTGGAGCGAGCTCACCACCTGCAATGCTCACCTGCGGCTGGTGGCAGAGGCGGTGAAGCGCGGCGTGTGGGAAGCGGGTGGGTTTCCGCTGGAATTCCCCACCATTTCCCTGGGTGAAGTCCTGATGAAGCCCACCACCATGCTTTATCGCAACCTGATGGCCATGGATGTGGAGGAGAACATCCGCGCCTATCCGCTGGACGCCGTGGTACTGCTCTCCGGTTGTGATAAAACGACCCCCGCCGAACTGATGGGCGCGGCCAGCGCTGATGTTCCCGCCATCATGGTCACGGGCGGGCCCATGTTGCGCGGCATGTTTCGTGGAACCCCCGTCGGCTCCGGCACGGACGCCCGCAAATTCTGGGCGGAAAGGCGCGCCGGAAACCTGACCGACGAACAGTGGGCGGAGTTTGAGGGATGCATCTCCCGCAGCGCCGGGCATTGCATGGTGATGGGAACCGCCTCCACCATGACCAGCGTGGCGGAAGCCCTGGGCATGACGCTGACGGGCTGCGCCAATATTCCTGCCGCCGACGCGCACCGCATGTCCATTGCCGAGGAAAGCGGCCGCCGCGCCGTCCAGATGGCGCGCGAGGGCTTGCGGCCTTCCCAGATTCTCACCCGGGAGGCTTTTGAAAATGCCATCCGCGTGAATATGGCCATCGGTGGCTCGACCAATGCCATCATTCACCTGGTGGCGATTGCGGGGCGCCTGGGCATCCATCTGCCGCTCGAAAGGTTTGACGAGATTTCCCGCGAAACGCCCTTCCTCGCGAACGTGCGGCCCTCCGGAGAATTTCTGATGGAGGATATGTATTATGCCGGCGGACTGCCTGCCGTGATGCGCGAATTGCAAGGCCAGTTGAAGCTGAACGCCCTGACGGTTTCGGGGAAGACGGCGGGAGAGAACATTGCCAGCGCTGAATGCTTCAATCGCGACGTCATCCGGCCATTCAAACAGCCGCTTAAACCCGAAGGCGGAACCGTGATCCTGAAGGGGAACCTGGCGCCGCACGGCGCCGTCATCAAACAAACCGCGGCATCGCCGGCGCTCCTCAAGCATCGCGGCCGGGCCGTGGTTTTTGAGAATTATAAAGATTTGCTGGCCCGCGTGGACGATCCCAGCCTGGACGTGGACGAAAGTTGCGTGTTAGTGCTGAAGCGCGGAGGTCCAAAGGGCGCGCCCGGAATGCCCGAATGGGGGGACATGCCCATTCCAAAGAAGCTCCTTGAAGCCGGCGTGCGGGACATGGTTCGCCTGAGCGACGCGCGCATGAGCGGCACGGCGTATGGAACGGTGGTGCTGCACGTGTCTCCGGAAGCCGCGGTGGGCGGGCCGCTCGCCATCGTCAAGGACGGTGATCTCATTGAGCTGGATGTGCCCGGCCGGCGGTTGGAGTTGCTGGCGCCGGATGGTGAAATCAAGAATCGGCTTGCCGGATGGCAACCGTCCGCTCCGCATTACCAGCGCGGTTACGGCAAGATGTTTCTGGACCATATCATGCAAGCCCACGAAGGCTGTGATTTTGACTTCCTGCGGCCTGCTTGAAGTTCTCGCCGCCGCTTTCGCCAAACCTCTCATCTAACAGGTTGAAAGGATTAGCTTGTCAGCTAGGTACAGGCGTTGTGCCCGCGCGAACTGGCGCCCACGGGCGGTACCTCTACCAACTGTGCCGGTTTTTTGATGGTGGGGGCGGCGTTGGGAAATGATCTAAATTTACAAGTTATTAATATACATAGAGTTAAGGTTAAAAAATTTGAAAAATCGGCTATCTTGTGGAGTAGAGATATGCTAGATTGTTAATCCATTATGAAGCAGCTTAAATGTCCAAACTGTGGTTCTCTCAGAAGCAGTAAATCTCCAAGCGGGCAGCATTACCTCTGCCTCGATTGCCAGCGCGTCATCATCAATCAGGAAAAGCCTGAGTCAGGGGAAGCTCGCCCACGCCGGGAGAAGAATCCTGTGCCGTCACGCGCGCGAGTTCGCACAACGGAACCTACAATTTAGTCCGGCTTCCTCATCGTAACATGGGAAAGAGTCGCGGCAAGGCAGGCCGGAAAGGGTCATTGGCCGCTGTCTTCCTGGCGGCTCGGCCACGGAAGTGCGTAATCCGGGCTAGGTTTCGAGCGCCTTGCGGCAATACTCGTAGCACTTCTGGACCTCGACCACGGTGTCCATGCCCGGCTTGCCATATTCGTATTCAATGTTGGCGGGAATCTTCCACTGATTGTCACGCAGCAAATGCAGGACGGGGATGATGGGTGTGTCCCCTTGTCCAAGGGGCATGTTCGGCCCGTGGTCTTTCTTACGGTCTTTGATGTGAATGGTCACGATCCGGTCGTGATGCTGTTGGATGAACGACACCGGGTCGCCGCCGGCCGCGACGAAATGGCCAATGTCCAGGTTCACGGCGATGTAATGCTGGCTCATGGCGAGCGCCTTTTCAAAGGTTGCAGCGGTGGAGAATTCGTCCGGATCGCTGGTGTTATCGTGGCCGTGCATGGCCACCACAATCTTGTACTTGCGGGCGTACTGTTGGATTCTCGGTACCAGGCTGAGGTAAGACGAGGCTGTAATATAACGAACTCCCAGCGCCTTGGCCATCTGGAAGCCGCGGTCGAATTCGGCGCCGTTCATATCCTTGTTGAAGCTGTAATTATAGGCGTAGAGCCTGATGCCAGCTTTGTCAAACTGCCCGCGGATGCGATGGAAATCGGATAGCGGCGCCGTCTCCCGCCAGAATGTCAACTGGTCAGCGGGAAGGTGCTGCGGCTCCACGTGACCCTGCCACAGCTCGCACTCGCCGAGTCCGATGGTGCGCATCGCGTCGATCGCCATGCCCAGCGGCCGGTCGCGGAAACTATAGCTCTGCGCGCCAACTTGCACGCCGCGCACCACAGAATTAATCCACTGCGCCCCCCGCAACCCGCCCGCCGCGGCCATTGCCGCCGCCGATGACATCAGGATTCTTCGCCCCGCTTCACGTCTGGAAATTTTGCTCACCGTGTCTTCTCCTTAGCTGTTTTTCAAATTGCCCCGACAGTATATGGAGCCGCCGCGCCAGACGCAAGAACTGGTTGAGAAATTGAGCAACGGGTCAGAAGATGCGTTAGCGGGGGCAGTAAGCAGGAGGTGGCAAGATGACTTGATGGTCTAGCAATAAACGGTCCCGCGCGTAGCAC
>CALCEB010000139.1 GCA_937900045.1 uncultured Acidobacteriota bacterium | reverse complement strand
CGCTACCGATGATATTGAGGCCACCTGTGAAGATCTCCGCCAGCGCGGCATGTTTCTGATCGCCGCTCCCGTTCCCGCGACTGCGTTCAAGGGAAGGCGCATCGCATGGCTCATGGGAAAAGATCGTGTGATCACTGAACTTGTCGAGCGCGGCAAGGAGGACGATTTGTAATTGACAGGACGAGACGCATTGAGATCCTGAGATTGTGCCTTGTTTCCTAAGTCTTTCCGTAAAATGCTTGATTTATGGTGACCGGCGGACTGCATTGAATTTGATCGTATATACTCCAGACCAGTTTGAGGCGCTTCGCAAGGCAGCCTCCCAGATCAAGGGAAATTACAGCCTGCATCACCGGCCATTCGTTGATTACTACTATGCGAGCCGCGACTGGTGCAAGCTCTATCTCTTTCTCTCACCCGCTGGCGGCGTTGTCGGATTGGTAGGAGTAGAGCGAATGCCCTTTGAATTTGATTCCCAACCGTTCACCCTGGGATTTGGGACTAACTTTCATGCACTCCAACATGGGATCGGGGGTCTTCTCTTCATGCAATGGGTGAGGTCAAGCGGTCTGGCTCTGGAATACGGAGGCACTGAGGATGCCCACCGCATCATCCGGCAACAACGATGGACGTATTTCCCCGGGGTTAGAATCTATACCTTAAACCATGATTACCCCGTCTATCCGAATGATCGGGTTCATCGTCGGGCGGGCAAATGGATCCTCCGGCATTCTAGCCGAAAGAGAATTTCCGGCTATGCGGCGCGTGCTTCGGCGCTAGCGCGCAACCTTGTCACCGTAGCCGAGGAGTCTACGTTTTCCGGAGATCTTCTTCCTTCGCAATCTCCTTTCCGATTCCGGTTTGTCCCCACAATTGAGTATCTGGCTTGGCGGTACAATCTGAAGCTGTCCTTTGCAACCTACAGGCTTTTCCGCATCCTTTCCCGGGGCCGCTCCGCGGGTTATGTCATCATCAATGAAAGTGTTGACAGGCTGCTGGTTGCGCAATGCGACGGCGAAGATGCGGAGACGCTGGCGTGCGGTGTAATTCTGAGCATTCTCGAAGTAGGAAAGCAGGACGCTTTTCCGCGGACGGTGCTGCTCACTTGTTCGCATCCGGTGATGGCAGAAGCGTATATGAAGTTCGGGTTCAAACAAGGCAAGAACGACTATCCCATGGCGATTGGAGGCCTGGGCAAGAAAGTAGATATTCCTGCGGATACAGCCAATTGGCTGGTGAATTTTGACTGGGGCGATAATGGACTTCTAGGCCCTTTTCTTGACCAGAAGGATGAATCCAGCAAGCATTCCCAGGTCAGGCCATAAGATCTAACCCGAAACGAAAAATATGCGTCTGAAAACCTTAGGCAAGCAAGCGGCGAAAAGAATCCTGATAGGGAGTGGCGGATTGCGGGTTGCTGCCCGGCTTGTGGCGCCCGGAGCTGTGGTCTTGATGTATCACTCGATTGTCGAGGAACCGCGGCTTACTGAAAACTCGATAGGTATCTCTCAATCCCAGGCTTGCTTTGAGGCCCACGTTCGCGCCATAGCCCAGCGGTTCAAGCCGGTCTCGATTGAAGAAATTGCAGAATTTGCGAGAAAAAACCGGCGGTTGCCCGCCAACTCAGTGGCGGTGACTTTTGATGATGGCTTTGCCGATAACTATGAGGTGGCTCTGCCCATTCTGAATCGCTATGGTGTCCCGGCAACTTTTTACATCATGGTCAACGCCGTGGAGACTGGCAACCTTCCTTGGTACTGCCGGCTTCGCTTTGCCATTAGGACAACGCGGAAGGCCGAATGGCGCGACCCTGAACTGCCTCGTAGTTTCAAAACGAATGTTGGCCAGGAAAGAGAAGCGGCTCTGAATAATGCCATTGAAATTGGGGCGAGGAAGACCGGAAGAGACCAGGAAGAGTTTGTGCAACGAGTTGAAAAAGCCCTTGATGTTGAATCGCCGGGACCCCCGCAGGGACTTATGATGACCTGGGATCAGGTGCGAACCTTAAGGAAATCCGGCCACACCATCGGGGCGCACACGCTTTCCCATCCCAATCTTGCCCATATCAACCGGGAAGAGGCAAGGGCCGAAATCTTAGGATGCAAAAAACGTATCGAAGAAGTGCTCGGCGAGCCTGTGGATCATTTTTCTTACCCACACCCGGCGCTGAATCCTCAATGGAGTCCTGAAACCTTTACGATCACTCGCGATGCCGGTTTCAAATCAGCAGTCTTAACCACGTGCGGGCCAGTACGGCAGGGGGACGAGCCCCTTGCACTCAAACGAATATATGCGGCGAGCGATTTGGACCAATGGATCTGGAATTTGCATTGTACTTATTTGGACCGTTCGATTTAATCCCCACTTTGTTCCACCGGTAGAGCAACCATTCCGCCTCTCAAGCCGGCTTCTCCACAACGGAGAATCTCAGTGACCCGGCCAGGCCGCCGGGGGATATCCGGCGAAGATGCACCGCCCGGAGAGAAAGAAGCATGAACCCTTTGCGTTGGCCACTCGCCTTCAGGCGGGCTTGGTTTCGATCGAGTTTCTCGTGAGATAGTAGTAGACGGCGGGCGTGACCATGAGAGACAGGACCGTGGCGATGAGCAGGCCGCCGATGACGGCAA
>CALCEB010000138.1 GCA_937900045.1 uncultured Acidobacteriota bacterium | reverse complement strand
TCAATCCGCGACCGAGACGCCGTCCCGCCTCTGAGAATGCGCCGGATTCAGGTCAATGCCAGGCATACTGATACCAACACGTACCGTTTCTTCAGCGAAACCATCTGAAGCGTCTGCATTGGAGTACCTCCTCGTCATCTATGCTCAGGTTCACAATGTCTGTGTGTAATCATTCAACTGCCTTGTACCCCACATGAAAAGCATTTCCATTACTTTGCGCCTCCGCTTGCGAATCTTGCCTTGAATACGCCGCGTGGCCATCTTATTGCCACTCGAGGAATCGAGTTGGTACTGTGGACGTGGCAGGCTTAGGGTTTGCACTGAAGGTTGCAATAAACACTATCTGCGCCAGCCAGAAACTACTACAAATGCGATCCTTGCGCCAGCAGCACAGAGTGAGTGCGGACAAGGCCTCTACCAATTCGGTGCCTCCCTCCCCCTACGATCACGACTGGATTGTATAAGCATCAGAAGGCCTGATCGCGTAAGAGCTCTTTCATCTTTCAACGTCTATACGGCGCTTCAACCCAAGCCATATCTATAAGTTAAGCCGGGCAGGACTTTTGCGGATGAGTGCCGCCAGCCACTATGAGGGCTCTGTGGGAGCATAGAGTTCCCAGCCGTCGTCACAAAGCTTGCCAAATGACTGGTCTCTCTCCCCGGACGCGGCGCGCTTTGGCCAATTCTTCAAGCCGGTCCATGTGCCCCTTGACGACGAACATTGCAATTTCCCAACTTTCCTTTGGCCAATCCCCTATAGCGTTCGACACGCTATCGATTAATTCCCTCAACGTCAAGCCGCTTGGCTGTTTCGATAGGCTAGTGATGATCACGCGGTCCAAAAGCTCGACCGTTTGACGTGACTCAGCGATGAAATCACGGACCTCCTCGCCTTGCATTACGGGCCAGTGGCCGGAGTAAAGGCAATCTAAAGGCAAGATCTCAAGGTAACGGAGCGTCGACAGGTAAATATCAACAAAATAATAGGTCACTGGGATAGCCAGCCCTCCCTCAGCCTTCGGGCAGCCTCGGCCATGAATCGCATCACCTACAAATGCCGTTTTGTGTTTGACGTCGTAAAGTGCCAGATGGCCTCGAGAATGACCGGGCACGTGCATGACTTCTAGGTTCCAATCCTCACCCAACCAAATCCTTTCTCCCCCAGAAAAGCTGACATCCATTGCCCTCCGGCTTCCAGCCTCAGGGCCAGGTTCAGGATCGAAGCCGACGCCATGATCCTCGCGAAGAAAGTTATACCGCAAATCAAAGAGTGCACACGGGTTTTCAATCAGTTCACGGTCTGCTTCACCACAAGCAAGCCACGTTCCAGGAGAGTGCCGTTTGATGTTGTCATTCTCTCCTTGGTGGTCAAGGTCAGCGTGGGTGGTCACAGACATCTTCAAATCCTTGGGAGCCAGCCCCAGCCGCTCCATGTATGGGAAAATGACTTTCTCCGGTGTCTCTGCAATACCCGTATCTACAAGCACTGTGTTCTCGCCGACGAAGAGGTACTGAAAAAGGTTTCTACCGCCAAAAAGAGACTGGATTTGATACACGTTCTTGTATAGCTCCATCGCATAACCCTCCAGGCCTCGGAACGAGCTCTGCTTCAGTACAGCACCGAATTCATCCAACCAACAAGTAGCTTAATTCTGTGGTTCCTCTTCCACAACTAACTCATTGAGCCAAAACCCTTCAATCCCATCACTGTTTTGGGAGAGGAGCCAATTCTGTTCTGTGTAAAAAGGCCCCTTCCAACCCGTTCACCGGCCGTTATTTTCCCGTGTTCCAGCACGACCTCGTTTCCCAATCGGGGCAGCTGTCTCTCCCTCGAAATCTCTTGAGTGAGCAAGAACTCCCGACCCTGATGCTCCGCAACCACGTCACCAATCCGCAACCGATCCATCCCGGTGGAAGCTAGGCATGAACACTTCGGGTTCGTACGGATACTTCTTAGCTTCCTCCTCATTCACTTCAATCCCCAATCCGGGGCTCCGGGGCGGCTGGCATACGCCTTCTTCAATCGAGATTTGACCATCAACGACGTCATGGCGCCAGGGCACATCTTTCCGCACCATTTCCTGAATCAGGTAATTCGGCGTTGCGAAAGCCACATGAACGGATGCTGCCGTGCTGACCGGGCCAACCGGATTATGGCATGCGACCGAGATGAGGTAGGTCTCTGCAAGCGCGGCAATCCGGCGAGCTTCACTGATGCCGCCGCAATGGCAGACATCCGGTTGAACGATGGAGCACGCACGCTTTTCGAGGAGCTCGCGAAATTCCCAGCGGGTCACGAGGCGTTCTCCAGTGGCAATGGGAAAGGGCAGGGCTCGAGCCACTTCCAACAATCCGTCAACCTGTTCTGACCAACAAGGTTCTTCGTACCAGTATGGATTGTAATCCGCCAGCATGCGGCCGAACTGGATGGCTGCGGCCGGCGTCGTCCTTGCGTGGAGATCAACCATGATGTCCACATGGTCCCCCGCGGCCTTGCGCATGGCTTCCATACAGCGGGCGGCGTGCTTTAAGACCTTGGGATTCTCAATGGGCTCGCAAACCGGAATTGGCATGGCCTTAACGGCAGTGAACCCTTGGCTTAGACTCTCGTGGATTCTGTCCGCGAACTCCTCCGGGGCAACGGTGCCGTACATGCCCTCCAAGGTGCCTCCACCTAGATGATCATAGAATCGGAGGGTGTCTCGGACGGAACCTCCCAGCAGTTCGTGCACGGGCTTTCCTACCTCTTTCCCCTTGATATCCCACAAGGCCTGGTCAATGCCGCTAAGGGCCGAGACATTGACGATACCCTTCCGCCAAAAGTACTGCCGGTGCATAATTTGCCAAAGGTGCTCCACTCGCAGGGGGTCCTGGCCAATTAAGAGCTTGGAAATATCCTCAACGGCTCCGACCACTCCGTTGGTCTTCCATTCTGTCGTGGACTCACCCCAACCATGCATGCCGGGCTCGCTCGTCTCAACTTTCACAAAAATCCAATTGCGCATTCGTGCGTTGACAACGAGGGTTTTGATTGCTGTAATTTTCATCCTGTCGGGTACCTCCTGTGGTGAGTCCAGGTCAAGGCTCGGAATGCAAGCGGACATCATCGAAGCGGCCGTGGTACGAACCATAGTGAGGAAACGTGCTGGGACTATCGCTAGTAGCGACGATACCCAAGGTGACCGTCCGGGATATAGGTGAAGAAAACGTCCGGCTTCCAACCTCCTGCCATGAACCGTGAGCAGCCGAAATAGATGCTTCGACACTATTGTTGTGCCGGACGATCCTCAGCCGGCACCCGGCCGAGCAGTCGTGGGGCAGGATGGGAGCTCGGCGGACTTTCCCGGCGTCACGCCATTGGAAGAACGCGCTTCCATCCTTGAAGACTCCCAGATAGCCGTAACGCGCTGCTTCACTGAAGGTGTTGCCTAGGCTGAGACGTCGTCCTCGTAATCTGCCGCTTGTCTGCCCAATCACAAAATCGGATTCACGCAACATTAGGCCGGTCGATGCCTTTGAACCTACTTGAGAATTTGCGCCCGGACCCCAGGCCTGCAACTGAGCGGTAAGCTCACCGTATCCATTAATGTGCTGGAACACGTAATGAAATGCGTCATGATAAAAATGATCCTGATACTGGCCGAAAGGATCATTATGGAGCGCGAGATTGCCATTACCGGTTATTGTGAACGTGCCATCGCTGAAATTCGCCTTGCCGGGCGATGCGAAACCCACATTCTGATCATGCCAAGGACTGGGAAGTAAACCGGCAGTGCCCGCCAGGGTGAAGTGCATGCGACGCAGATTCATACCGTATGCGCCCTGACAAAGGTCGGCCGGCACCAGTAAAGGCTTACCACAGCCCGCAAAATTGGCGGCCCAGATCATCCAAACGTCCTGACCTTGCGGTCCGCGTGGCCCCTCCCACTCCACCGGGAAGCTGGGGCTGTAGCCGTTGCCGGAGCCCAAGTAGGGGTTCCTCATTACGAACGACCATAGGCCCCAAGGATGGGGAGCTTCAAGCAATACCAACTCCGCTCCCCCTTGGACCATCGGTCCGGACTCCGTGGGTGGCTTGAAGTCCCGATAATACCAGTAAGCAAAAGTTAGAAGATAGCGGTGCAGAGCGCGGTCATAGCCTGGATAATTCGCGTTTTTGGAGACACGAAAAGCCTCCGGTGCTATAAACATGTTGTCAGATCAATGTTTGAAGCACGCAGGGAGGCTTTTACTTGTCCGAGCATAGCACAACACAGCGTTTCCTGTTCGCCGATGTTTTTCCGAAACCCGTCGTCGTGGAGTTTGACCAGCGGCGGGGCAGTTCCGATGGCGGCGCCATCCTGCTGAAAGCCGCCGACCGGCGCCTGCAATTGACCCAGGCGCTGGCCGCCTGCCTGGTCGACCAGCGGCAGCCGGGCAAGGTCGATCACGAGATCGAAGCGTTGCTGGCGCAGCGGATTTACGGCATGGCGTGTGGCTATGCCGATGCCAACGATGCGGCTCGTCTGGCGCAAGACCCTATGCACAAGATGTTGCTGGGGCGTGATCCGGTCGAGGGCACGGATTTGGCATCGCAACCCACGCTCTGCCGGTTTGAGAATAGCGTCGACCGCAAGCCGCTTTACCGGATGGGCGAGGCGCTGGCCGAGCGGGTGATCGAGCGGCACCGCCGGCGGCTGCACGGCCGGGCCCGGCGCATCACCCTCGACCTGGACCCGACTGACGATCCCACCCACGGCGCTCAGCAGTTGACCTTCTTTAACGGCCACTACGATACGGGGTGCTATTTGCCGGTGGCGGGCTTTTTGAGTTTCAACGACGAGAAGGAGCAATACCTGTTTACGACGGTGCTGCGGCCGGGCGATGCGGTGGCCAGCAAGGGGGCGATCGGTATCCTCTGGCGCATCCTGCAGAGGTTGCGGCGGGCCTTTCCCAAAGCACGCCTGCGGGTGCGGCTGGATGGAGGATTCGCCGATCCGCTGCTGCTGACGTTTCTGGACACGCAGGGAGATGTCGAGTACGTGGTCGCGATGGCCCAAAATGCGGTGTTGAACCGCCTGGCTGAACCCAAGATGCGGCAGGCGCGGCGCCTGTCGGAGGAGAGCGGCAAGACCGAGCACCTCTACGGTGAAGGCCGCTATGCCGCCCAGAGTTGGGGCGCGGAGCGGCGGATGATCTTCAAGGCCGAGGTGGTGCGCCATCCGGACCGGGAGCCGAAAGACAATCCGTGGTTCGTCATCACCAACCTGCCGCAGAACCCGCAGTGGATTTATGAGCGCGTCTACTGCGAGCGGGGCGACATTGAGAATCGCATCAAGGAATTGCACCACGGGTTGGAGATCGACC
>CALCEB010000137.1 GCA_937900045.1 uncultured Acidobacteriota bacterium | reverse complement strand
GTTTCAAACCGGACCGGGAATGGGTGATGGGGAAAGCCTTGCTGCAATTTATCTGCCTGCCGTGAGGGCTGTGTTTGTGAGCCGTCGCCCTTGCTGAGGCGGATGGTTCCGTAGGTGGTGGTCAGGTGGATCGCCGGCCCGCCCTTTCCGTAGATTCCGCTGATCGATGGCGCGTCACCGTGGTTTTCAACCTTCAGGCCCGGTCCTTTGAAATCGGTTTCCACGTCGCCGTGCTGGGAAACGGCCTCCATCTGGAAGCTGCTGTTGGGCGGCAAATCCAGCTCGATTTCTCCCTGCTTTGATTCCACTTCGATGGAATGGGCAAGTGGCGCGGCTGGCCGCAGTTCGACGTCGCCGTTGTTATTGGAAATCTTGACGCTGTGTTTGAATCCCTGCACGGTAATATCCTTCTGGTGGGTCGTGATTTCGACGGGCCCATCAATCTGATTAATCTCGAGCGACCCCATTTCCATGTCCAGACGTCCGGTGAGCCGCTGCGCGGTCAGATCAGTGCGCGAGGAAACAAAATGGGTAGTTTGCGAGATGTTCTGGAATTGAACCGACCCGCTGAACTCGCCGTTGACAGTCAGCATGCCCTGGACATTGGCCACGTCAACGTCCCCGCCCCGGCCTTCGATCTCCACGTTGCCATTCACGTCGCGGACTTCGGTTGAGCCGTGGCTTTTGTGAATCCGCACAAACCCTTTCACACTGGAAATCTGAACGTCGCCGTGCTCACTGGTTATTGTCTGGTCGCCGGTCAGGCCATCCGCGATGATTCCCCCACGCTGGGTGGTAATTTCCGTGGTGGTCGCGGCCGGTACATGCAATGTCAGATCCACCCGGACGGCGCTGCCGGCATTGGGCAACGAATCCAGGTTCGTTTGAAGGATGTAATGGCCAGACTGCTCGGCCATCGAGACTTTTAATTGATCGTGCAGTTTCCGCGCCTGATCCTCACTGCTGGCGCGGATCGTTTCCTTCACCACCGCATCGAGCCCGGACTGATTGCCGGCCCGGATTTCGACATCTCCCCGGCGATTGGTGATGAGCAAATGGGGATTGGCGGGAACGTTTTCAGAAAACGTCCGGGTATAGTTGAAAGAATCGAGAAAAGGATTGGCCCAATCTTCACCGTTGGAATTGATCCCCACCCAGGACCAGTGCCGCCAGGGATGCAGCACAATCTTGGAGACCAGCGAGCCGAAAAGGAGGATGAGCAGCAACAGAACAACCTCCGATCCCGAAAACAAGCTGATGGGAGCAGAGCCTGGCACCCGGCTTGCTTGGATGTAATCCATGAGCTTTGAGATACCCCAGAAAATAATGAGAATTGGCCAGTATTTGGCGATGATAGTCCACGGACGGATGGCGGGATTAAAATTCTGGTAAAGAAAGATAAACCCGACTCCAATCAGGGTCAGCGCCCAGAAGATCGATCCGCGCCGGTAGGATGAGTAAGAGCTCATGATTGATGTCCTTCCTGTGTGTCCATCCGTGGTAGTGGCGCGGTTTTTGCTGTAGCGGCGCTCTATGAGCGCCGAACCTGCATCCTCAACGGTTTCCGGCGCTCATAGAGCGCCGCTACAGCAAATTGCGCCATTATCCCATCCGTGAAGCAAGTGACAAGTAAAAGGCGCCTGCCGTCAGCGATCAGCTTTCAGCGCGATGGCCGGCCCGCAGGCTGAGAGCTGATGATTGCTCGCTGATCGCTTCTTAAATTTTCGGCCCCTCCGGCGGCCTCGGGGGGCCTAGCACATCCACCAGCCGGAGCACGCCAAATTCGATCAACAAGACTGGCCAAGTGTGCGCGAAACTCAGGAGGGGGATGAACTGGTTCAGCAGGAGCACTATCCCCAATGTAATCAGAAGCAAGGGCGCGGCTAAGCCAACTCGTCTTCTGCTCCTGAATTCCGGCGTCGTATTTAGACTCTCATTGCCCGTCATGGTCGAAGCCATCGGGAAGGCGCGGGCAATGCCCGGCCGGAGCTCCTCACCCGCCGCATGGCCCCACCCTCACTTTCTCGCCTTTCGGGGAAAAGGGTGAGGCGCCCGGTGCAGAGCGCCTTCGCCAAAGCCTAAACTTTCTGTTCCGTCTTGGCTTTTTCGAGCTCGAGCCGGACTCTCTCAATCTCCAGCTCTTTCATCCTTCGCTCGTGTTCCATCTCCTTGGAACGTAAATCCTGATGGACCCGGAGTTCATTTTCCCGGACCTTCTTGAACATCACAATTCCGACGATCAGCACCACCATGATGAATGGCGCCAGAATCCCAAGAACTGGGGGTGACAGAATATCCACGTTAAACCTCCTCCGTGATAAATCGATTCATCAACAGGTTGTCAAAAACTCTTACTCTCTGGTGAGCGAAGTGGATCCCGTGCTTCCCGAAGACGGCGGCGGAGTGCCGCCCTTGCCAATCTTGCGTTGCAGCAGGATGACGCCAATCACGATCAGCACCACCGGCCAGTACTTTCCAATATTCTCGAAGACGGGAATGCCAAAGTTATCCAACAGAAAGAGAAGTCCGAGCCCAATCAGCAACGCCGCGCCAATTGGGGCGTTCATTTTGAAGTCACCAAGGCCCAGCCATTCCTCCAGGGGCTGGCCGAGTTGCTTGCGCTTGGCCGTCTGATAGGAGTCAATCACCATGTAAAAGTAAAAAGCCGCTGCCCCCAGTCCAAAAATCGTGTCAAACGGATCACCCACACGGTTGGCAATGGCGATCAGCGATCCAAAGATCAGGACCTGGACGATCGCCTTCACAATCTGCCCGTTGTAAATTGCCCCGACACCTGGAATGAAACCTAGAAACAGCGCTAGTCCCGGATTGTTGCCGGTATCGGTTCCGAGCAAGGGTGGAAGCGTCGGACTCTGCAGGCGCGCTGCAAGACAAGCCTCACAGTAAACCATGCCGCGCACTTCCCGGCGGCACGAGGCGCAGAGCGCCCGGCCGCACTGGCCGCAGAAAGCTACAGCATCCACTTCCGGGTGGTTTGAACACTTCATCGGGGTAAGCTCCTTTTGGACCACATGCTGAGTACATCGGCCGCGCTCATACGGGTTGAAAACCGGTTGAATCCTGGAATCTCAGCCAACTCCGTGGAACCATTCCGGCTCCGGCCTTGCGCGCCGCCGGGTGAGGCTTTCTTCGGGGTCTCCGGTTTCGGCTCATCCTGATCGTTGCGCAATTCTCGCAGTCGGTTCTGGATCTCGTAGACCACGCGCAGGTCGTAATAATACTTCTCAGCGCGGGCCACCAGCAGATGACCCTTGCTGTTTGCCCGGTAGGCCCAGGTTCCAGGGTTCAGGTCTCTCAACGTCAGCGAACGAATATTGACGTTGGCGGCATGAAGAATAAAAGAGATGGAAAAGACGGCCATGGAGATACCGTATACGACCCGGGGCTGGAGCACTGGCCGGATCGAACCGAGCAGGCGCTCCCACCACGAGGGCTGCCGCTGGCCGGTTGTCGCTTGGATAATCTTCGATATCAGCCAAGGCGAAGGTTGGAGCGGTTCTGCGGCTTGGCAAAGCTCCATCACTTCCCGGACACCCTCGGCCATTTCCCGGCATTCGGCGCAGGTAGTAAAGTGCGCTTCCATTTCCGCCTGCGTCGCCAGTCCAAGCTGGTTCTCCAGGTATTCGCTGATCTGGTTGACCGCATCAAGGTGATTCATGATCCGCTATCTTACCCCTTCATACCTTTCATACGCTTTATGATCCTGGCAAGTTCCAATCTTCCCCGGTTGATTCGGGACTTGACGGTTCCCTCGGGCACTCCAAGAACCTGCGTAATCTCCTGATAGTCCAGTTCTTGCAGGTCGCGGAGGATGACGGCCTCCCGCATGTCGGGGGAAAGCAAGGCCAAAGCCGCCTGCAATAGTTCCCGAACCTCCCGCGATTCCAACTCGGCCAGAGGATCCAGGCTCGCGGAGGGCCTTTCTTCCACTCTTTCGACCTTGTCCTCGATCGAGTCGGTTACTCTGTCCTTTTTGGTGCGGCGATAATGGTCAACCAGATGGTTGCGGGTGATGCGGCTTAGCCAGGTCGTGAAGGCTCCTTGGGCCGCATCAAAGCTCTTAAGTGTTTGATAAATCTTGATAAACACTTCCTGGGTCAGGTCCTCGGCATGAGTGGAGCTGCCGGTGAACCGGTAGCAAAGGTTATAAACCTTAGAGGTGTGCGCGCGCAGAAGTGCCTCCCAAGCCGAGTTCTCGCCCGCGAGGCACCTTTTAACTAATTCCAGGTCCTGTTCCACTCAAACTCTCCTGGGCCGGCACAGCGCCGAGTCAGGTTCTCGCAGGCACCGCTCATTCGGAAACTTGTCGTGCATTCTATCAGAAATGTCCATCTCTGGTAGTCTTCAGGAACAGAAGGGCGCCAAGGCAAACCGGAAATTTCCATGCCAGACCGGAGAACTCCTGTGTTTTGTGATAAATGCCTAGCTTTGGACGAAAAATGCATGTTAACCTTTTCAATTCAATCCATTACGAGATTTTCTTAGCTTTGCTTTTTAGCTTTGTTCCGGTTACTCCTCGAGACTCCCTTTATTTTCAATGAGTTTTAGGTTTGGTACCTAATGGAATCCTTTAGTGCTCCGATTCGATCTTCTCCAGTGCGATCCCTGAGCCGGTGGACTTCCGGGCGTTGGCGCGGCGGGATCCACGCGCCACCGGGCTTAAGGGTTTTAAATTCATGGGAATTCTCACTTAAGAAGGAATTGGAGTCGCTTACAAGGAAAAGCCGGCGCCTCCGCCAAAGAGAGCAGGGCGCTACGAGGGGTAACCAAACACTAAAAATGTCGAATGCTTGTCAAGGGGAAAGATAGCCAGGACTTTCCCCAAAATTTTCGCCCGCTCCGTTCTAACTCCACCAATTAAAGAGCTTAGCTGTCTTGGCAAACGAACTGTTGCGAATTGCCAAAATCGCACGAAAGAGCGAGTCAATGCGGCTCCGCCGGCGCCCTCATAAAGAACGAAAACTGGCCAGGCTGCGCGCAGCCCCGCGATTTTCGCGGCTTTTCAGAACCCTCATGATCGCTTTGAAGCGAGGGCGGGGCGCAAATTCTCCCCCGAACCGCGGCTTATCCAACCAGGGCAAGGAAAAAACGGGGAGCGGCGATACCCCACCGCCCGAGATAAGGCTGTTGTCCTCGCCGCCAGCATCGGACCCTAGATCGAAGACACAACGTCTGGGAGTTCGTAAATCAGCTCGATTGGATCATTTTCAGCCACGTAGAAAAATCTGTTTCAGCCACGCAGAAAAATCTGTTATATACTCCCGCCGCAGGAATTGCCAGTACTGGATTCCGGGTGTAAATCTCAAACTTTGGAAGGATCGCGCCATGAAACGCATTCTTTGGGCTTTCATTCTACCTTTTTTGGCGGTTACTGCCCTTGCTCAGAGCAAGGCTCCGGCGCCAGCCAAAGTGTCGCCGCCGCCCTGGCTGATTCAGCGCCTCAAGTCCCCGGAAGTTCAAACGGACCACCGCGTCACTTTCCGGTTCAAGGATCCAAATGCCAAGGCGATCAGCCTGTCGCTGGAAGGAGCTAAGCAAGTGGCCATGCAGAAGGACGCCCAGGGCATCTGGAGCGTTACCATCGGTCCACTCGAACCTGATTATTACGGTTACTCCTTTGTGGCCGACGGGGTGAGCCTGCTGGACCCGTCGAATACTTTGATCAAGCCGAACCTGCTCTCCCTCAGCAACCAAGTCCACGTACCGGGACCATCTTCCCTGCCTTGGGAGATCAACAACGTGACTCACGGCGTCATCCACCACCACTTTTATCATTCGACTGTAGTGGGTGATAACCGCGACTTCTACGTTTACACTCCGTCCGGCTACGATCCCACGGCCCAGACCACGTACCCCGTCCTGTATCTTTTGCACGGCTATAGCGACGACGCCAGCGGCTGGACGGCCGTGGGCCGGGCAAACGTCATCCTGGACAACTTGATTGCGCAGGGTAAGGCGAAGCCCATGGTTATCGTCATGCCCCTCGGCTACGGCGCGCCGGAAATTCTTGATCCGCACGGCCCAATGTTCCGGGATGCGAGCCTGGTCAGACGGAACATGGACAAGTTCCGGGATGCGCTCTTCACGGAGGTCATGCCTGAAGTGGAGAAGGATTACCGGGTTTCGACTGACCGCAACCAACGGGCCATCGCTGGGCTCTCGATGGGCGGCGCGGAATCTCTTTACGTGGGGCTGAACAACCTGGACCACTTCGGGTGGGTTGGCTCATTCAGCGCCGGTGGTTTGGGAAATGACTACAACGCCGCATTCCCATCACTCAACTCGAGCGCCAACGCCCAGTTGCACGCCCTCTGGATCGCTTGCGGCACGGAGGACCAGTTGATCGGCCCCAACCGCAAGTTCCGGGAATGGCTCACCTCCAAAGGCATCCATCATACTGATATTGAAACGCCAGGGATGCACACTTGGATGGTCTGGCGGCGCAATCTGGCTGCATTCGCTCCGCTCTTGTTTCAGAGGAATACTCCATAGCAGGATGCTGATAAAAGCTCGATGCCTGTCATCCTGAGCGTTTACAGCCTTTGGGCTGCCCTTAATTGGCAGAAACTCGGCGCAAAGTCAGCGGAGCGTCGGTATTGAAATAACAAGACTTAGCGTCGAGTTACTGCAGAGCGAAGCGAAGAATCCCGGCATGTCCGCTCAGGATGACGGTCGCACCGTCATCGCAACCTCGGAGAGGCGCTTTCGAATCAGGACACGACGGCTGCGCCGCGAAAATTGACACGACGGGATGCGTATGTTAGGTTTGAAACTTAAGAGCAAGAGCCGCGCCAATCCTGGCGCCCACGCTTTCTCCCTGAAAAACCATAAAGCCGGGCATGAAATCTTCCATGAAGCCACCTGTTAATGCGAACGACCCGTTTTTCTCCGAACGATATGGCATCACGCCTCACGATCTTGAGAAATACCTTGCCGCCGCGCTGGCTGAAGGCGGCGACTACGCCGACCTCTATTTCGAGCACACCACTACTTCGTCGATTTTGATTGATGAGTCGCTGGTGAAGACGGCGAGCGAAGGCATCTCAATGGGTTGTGGGGTGCGTGTGGTGGCGGGTGAGCAGACGGGCTACGCGTATACGGATGACCTGGCTCCGGAACGGATTCTGAAAGCGGCACGGATCGCAGCCCGCATTGCCAGCGGCCCGGCACGAGTCTCCTCGGTCGGGCTGAGCGAGATTGAGCCGGCTCACAACTTCTATCCTGTCGCATTACCGCCGACGGATCGCGACCTTCTCGACAAGCTGGAGCTCGCCCGCCGCGCCGACCGCGCCGCCCGCGATTACGACTCGAATATTCAGCAGGTGCGCGTGACTTATGGCGATCAAATCCGGCACGTCGAGATCGCCGCGTCGGATGGCCGCCTCGTGGCGGATTTCCAGCCGTTGGTCAGGCTGAGCGTCTATGCCATTGCCCAACGCGACGGAACCCGGCAATCCGGATCGAGCGGCGGAGGCGGGCGCGTCGGCCTCGAATTCTTTCAGGGTGAAAACTCACCCGAGCATCACGCCCGCGAAGCTGCGCGCCAGGCGATTGTGCAGCTCGACGCCCAAGAAGCTCCTGCGGGGGAAATGGAAGTGGTGCTCGCTCCGGGATGGCCCGGAATCCTGCTGCACGAAGCCATTGGCCACGGCCTGGAAGCGGATTTCAACCGCAAACAGATTTCCGCCTTTAGCGGCAGAATCGGCCAGCGCGTGGCTTCCGAACAGTGTACGGTGGTGGATGACGGTACGATTCCCAACCGGCGCGGTTCGATCAATGTGGATGACGAAGGCGCGCCCACTCAAAAGACAGTGCTGATTGAAAATGGCATCCTGAAGGGTTATCTACAGGACCGGCTGAGTTCCAGTCTGATGAAAACGCCTGGCACCGGCAACGGCCGCCGCGAAAGCTACGAGCACATTCCCATGCCGCGCATGACCAACACGTACATGCTGGCAGGCCAGGACAGCCCGGAAGACATCATCCGCTCCGTCAAGCATGGCTTGTA
>CALCEB010000136.1 GCA_937900045.1 uncultured Acidobacteriota bacterium | reverse complement strand
GCCCGGATGGAGAATCCGTTTCGTATGGATTTGGCTGGTTTTTGAATCCCTATCATGGCCACAAGCGCATGTGGCATAGCGGCGAGAGCATTGGCTTCCGCACGGTCATCGAACGCTTCCCCGCCGATGGTTTGACCATCGTCATCCTCGCCAATCGTACCGATCTCGACCCCGCGGCACTCGCACTCAGAATCGCCAGCCTATACTTTTCGGCGGCCCGATAGGCGGGAAGAAGCAGCCACGACGAGCGCCTTACCTCGTCGTGGGCCTGCAGATTGATATATCGTTTTGGACATGTCGCGCGTCCGGTGATGAAGACTTGGCGACCGCATCCTGTTCTGGAATGTTCGACGGGCGCTTCCACCCTTCACGCCGGCCGGGCCTGAACCCGAGGAAAAACCCACGACGAGATAAGGCGCTCGTCGAGGCTACCCGCTTTTTGTTGCATAACATCAGTTCACCAGCCCTTTCTGCGCCAAGGTTGACTCTGCCGTGATGAAGACTTATGCTTCATCGCAGTGAAGGTTCGCGAGGTCATTCGAATGCTCGAACAGGACGGTTGGTATTTAGTGAGGACGCATGGCAGCCATCACCAATACAAGCAACCAGCCAAGAAGGGGTTGGTCACGGTGCCCGGAAGAGGAAATCACGATATCGCGCCTGGAACTTTGAACAGTATCCTCAAGCAGGCAGGTTTGAAGCAATGAAGAAGTATCTGATCGTTATCGAGAAAACAGACGCGGGGTATTCGGCATACTCACCGGACTTGCAGGGTTGTGCGTCCACGGGAAGCACTCTTGGAGAAACTGAAAGGAATATGCGGGAAGCCATCGAATTTCACCTGCAAGGCATGCGGCTGGAAGGGCTGGATGTTCCCGAGCCTCACACTTATTCCGCCTATGTGGAAGTGCCCGCATAGCGGGTGAATGCTTCGATTCGCAGCCATCAGAAAACGAGGTCTGCGCCAGCCGCACCTGAACCCGAAGAAAAGCCCGCGACGGGAAAAACGCTCGTCGTGGCTACCGGCTCACTGTACGGAAAACACTGACCGTGGCAACCCGCTGACCGGTACCGGCCATGAGCAGACCCGAAAGCTGCAGACCTAAAAGGCGCAGACCTGCGCCTGCTTCAATGCAGTAGCGTCAGGTTCCTGGTAAGTTCGAAATCCAGACCGGTGCCAGCCGGCAGGTTCAGGTCCTTGCCTCGATGCATTGCCCGGTCAACCAGACCCGCCGCCCCGCCCACAGCCAATCCCCAGGGCGTAGCGTGGAAGATCGCTCCTACCAGGCCGCCCGCGGCCGTGCCGCCCCCAATCACCGCTAAAGTGCGCAAGCGCGAGTTTGGCCCTTCTATCGTGCCCTCTTCGTTCACAACTTTCGCACCGTGGGCGCCATGCTCACCCACAAGCGTTGCGCTGACGGGAATCGCGGCGCCGCTGGGAAGACGAATCGACTCGACTGAAAGCAGCATCTGCCCCACGCCTTTCAGATGACCCGGGCGGTCGAGCTCCGTGATCCGGCCCTGCAGAATTGAGCCGGCGGGGATCACCGATTGGCCCTCCACGGAAAGAGGTTCGGAGACAGTGGCGGTGAAAGGATCGCCAGTCTTGTCAATTCCTGTGCTGAGTGTGGCGGTTAGCCTGCAGTGCAGAATCTGGCCGGCTGGGATGTCTGCGGCCGGTATGGCGCAAGGAAAAATGGAAAGGGAAGCAAGGAAGAATACAACCAGGGACACACGCTGGACCATGATCATTCTGCACCTCGAATCATGTCATGGCCGGACCCTGGCGCTTTGTCCAGCAGAATATTTGATTGGAAGAACTGACGGGCTTCGAAAAAAACTGAATCGGGGATCGCCAGACTCATTGTGGCGATCCCCGAATACGTTCTTGAGCTTCGCGCTCCCTCTAGCGCGAGGCCGTGGCGACAGTTGAAGCCTTGGAGGCCGCGGCTGCCGTACTGGTACTGGCGCGCGACTCCGTTGCACCCTTCGGAGTGCTAATGTAGCCAGTCACCTCCCCTGATTGTACCTGATTCACAACCAATTCGTAAAACGTTCTGGAGCCGCGGGTTGCGAAGAAGAGAGGCTCGTCAATCGTCCGGTTCTTCTTGGGGATAGTCATGTCATCCGCAATCAGGTTCAGACTGAACATGTGATGCTTGACGTTCGCCTTTTTCAGGACCAGCCCAACACCGGCCACGGTCTTTTGCTGGTTGCGGGTCAATGTGAATTCGTAGTAATCCCGCTGGCCTAGCCTGCGCAGTTCTTCAATCTGCTGATGATTGGTCGCAATCAGCGTACCCATATTGCTGCGGGCCATTCCGAGGTCGGAAGCCAAAGTTCCAACTGTTTTCTTGGTAGTATCCAGATCGGTCTTGGTGGCGTCGAAGCTCTGGCTGAGAGTTCCCACCTGAGAAGCATCGGCTTTCTGCGAGAGTTCCTGCTGAATCTGGGCTGCGTTCTGCGCCTGCTCCTTTTGAAGCTTGGACAGGAGGAATCGGGCGCGAGCCAGGGTTTTGCGCTGTGAGGAATTCATCTTGCTGGACATGTCGTCAAGCTGGCTGCGAAGCTGGTCCATGGTTTGAGCGTCAGAATTTTGAATGGCAGCTTCCCGGGCTTCCACCTGGGCTTCGATCTGTTTTTGCAGGTTCGCCTGTTGAGCCTGCAGTCCATCGCGCAGCGCGTTCATGGTGCTGTAAGAATGAATTTCGCCGATCACCAATAACGCCAGTATCACAAAGACTGCAACAAATAACCCTTTGCTGCTGTTGGTTGAGGCAGGTTTAGGGCCCGAAGTTCCATCATATTGATTGGGGTCATCGATAGCCATGGTCGCTTCTCCTCTTAGCGAGGGCCTTTTCCAACAAGCCCGGCGCTCCACAATGTGAAACAGCACGAGACGTGCCAAAGCATGTCTACTATCTAAACCTTTGAAAGGAAATGGTCAAGCAATAAGTTAATTCAGGGAATTGCCTTATTTTTCAGCAAAACTTACCGTAGTTGTGTAAAAAAGTCTGGGAAGTAGACTCGATTGTGGAAGGCGGGCTTCTGATCGAGCCGTTACAAGGAATCCCTGTTATTCTCCTGGCTCGCGCCCTGACGTGACCAGATACCTCTTAGTGTCGAGCCGGTGGGGGAGACGGCGGGGAGACCGTTGTCGAAATTTCCGATCCTTCGTTTTCATATACATTCTAGCTTCGCTTCTTCAAATTCGGGCCCAGCGCCCCGGCCCTCTTCCCCCGCAGAGCGAGAGGGTGTCCGAAGGACGGGTGAAGGGCAGCGCTCATGGCGGGGTTCAAACCCCGCCCTCCGTCGCAACCCCAACGGCATCACACCAGGTTATTTTAGGGAAGGATTGGGATGAGGGGGTGAAGAAAGAGCTTTGTATACATTGTATACGGGAAGCGGTGTCGAATTGGAGCCTGCCAGGGTCCTGTCCCAGAAATTGGCTCAATCAGACCTTTCACGCAAAGACGCAAAGCGTCGCAAACAGTTACGCGGGCGGCGCGAACATCCCCGCCTCTTGGGATATGTGCGATGAAAGAAGGCGATCCATCGTCAGGAGGGAAAAGCCTTGCAGGTCATACAGTCTGGAACTGAAACAGACCGGTTCTCAGCTGATTGTTTTCACAATACCGGGCGCGCGGCATCGTGCGCCCGGTATGCGCCACGCCCGAATCTGCCTCAAAGCGGTACCGGGGCCGGGCAGCAATACGCCATCGATGGATATTGGGCCGCCCGATCCCGCCGGGGGCTCAGGTTGTCGAGCGAACCGCCGCTGGCTGTAACGCCTCGTTAGCCTTGTTGTTTGATCAGTCGCACATAGTCGTCATGAGGCCCGATCCAGACCCAGACAAGATTCCCGCCATCCTCCACTGCGAGGGCGCGGTGATGGATGCCGACCCTCACGGACCACAGCTTCCCGACTTTCTTGAAATGCAGCGAGGGGTGCGATGGATTCTCCTTCAGGCGCTCGAAGTTCTGCCGGGCCACCCCCTGGACAGCTTCCGGCATATGCGCAAAGAAGGTCCAGAAGTGAGCGGTGGTGCGATGCATTCACATTTCCTTGAGAGTCCCTTTGGCCTTCTCCTCGTGGGCCTCACGCACCAAGAAATCGAGCCTTCCTGCCTGAGAGTCGGCTTCGATCTCCGCGTCCCATCTTTCCCATTCCTTTTCTGACAACCATCGGAAAAGCTCGGCAACCTCGTTGCTGGGAAGTCTCTCAATATCTGCCTTAAGTTCATCTATCTTTGGCATGGTCTTTCCCTTCCATCGCCGCCTCGTCGGGGCTGAATCACCGGGTTAAACTCCTGTCGAGGCCGACTCGCCTAAAGCGCCAGGGCGAGCAGCCTAAGACTAGGCCCCCCCACGAGCGCGGTTCGGATACCTTCTCATTATAAGGCCAATTACGGCCTGACATTCATGTGCCTCCATCTTCGGCGGTGTCAAGCTGCTTGTGTAAAGACTTGAAAGGTGCGGCTTCGCCAATCGTTATTGAGGCGGGCTGGGGTAGACCTAATGCGGAGGTCTGCGGCGTTTCATTGGAATTCATCCACAAGCCGCGGACCCTAAACGCGAAGGTCCGCGCTACCCTTTTCAAAAGCCCACGGCGAGAAGAGCGTTCGCCGTGGCTACCCCCGCTATTTGCCCGTCACTCATCACTTGTCACTCGTCACAGCTCTATTCGTGCCGCAGCGCCACCATCGGGTCCACCTTGGCAGCGCGTCGCGCGGGAATGTAGCTCGCGAGCAGCGCTACTCCGGCCAGAATCAGCGAGACTGCGATAAACGTCAGCGGATCGGTGGCCTCAACACCATAAAGCAAACTCGACAAGAACCGTGTCAGCCCGAGGGCACCTACGACCCCGATCGCAATGCCCGCCAACGTGAGCTTGAATGCTTGCCCGACGACGAGCTTGAGGATGTCCTTTCGCTCCGCGCCAAGTGCTGCGCGGATGCCGAATTCATGAATCCGCTGGCTACAGAAATATGCGATGACGCCGTAGATTCCAACCGCCGCCAGGGCCAAGGCGAGCAGCGCGAATAGTACGAGCAGCAACATCTTGAACCGCCGAGGCGCCATCGAGTTCGCAATGACTTCGTCCATGGTTGTGACGTCGAACAAAGGCTGATTTTTGTCAATCTGTTGGACGGCGTTCCGAACCGCGGCGGCAAGTGCCTCAGGATGGGCCCTCGCCCGAAGCACAAAAGTCATGACGTAAGGCGGTTGCTGAAGGTACGGTACGAAAATTTCCGGCCCGGGCTCCTGTTGCAGCGTTCCGCTTCTTATTGCCGAAACCACACCGACTACTTCCGTCCATTCCGCTGGGCTGTCGCCAAAGCTGATGTGTTGCCCCACTGGGTCTCGGTCCCTAAACAAAATTCGCGCTAGCGTATCATTCATGATAACGACAGGCTGAGCGCTCCCCGCATCCTCTTCGCCGAAAACGCGCCCTTTCAATAAGCGGATCCTCATTACACGGAAGTAATCGGGGCTTATGTCGGTGATTAGGATGCCCTGCGGTGGATGAACCTGCCCTGCGCCTTGGACGTTTAGTATGAGAGTGCCATTGTGCGGTGGGCCGAGCGGGTATTGTGATGTCAGAGCCGCACCTTTCACGCCGGGCAGATTTCGGAACCTTTCGAGCGCGTTTTGGAAAAAGGCCGCGTACTCTCTTGAGTCGAAGCCGACCGTCAAGGGCCTGGGCCTCTGAACCGTGGCGATCAGCAGGCCGTGAGGATCGAAGCCAAGTTCAACCTCAGTGAGACGCATGAAACTTCGCGCCAGAAGACCGGCCCCAACCAGCAAAATCATGGACAAGGCGATTTCGCCAGCCGTCATCAGGCTGCGCAGGCGATGTGCTGAGGGACTCGCTCCCCCGCGCAAACCTCCCTCTTTAAGCGTTTCGCTGACATCCGTTCGGGATGCGACGAGGGCCGGGACGAAACCAAACACCAACACAGCCAGCACGGCGATGGCGGCGGAAAAACCTAGAATTCGCAGGTCAAGGTGGATGTCTGAGGGAAGATTCGGAGGAATGAGTTGCCTCAGAACCGTCGTTCCCCAAAGTCCTGCAACGACCCCGAGCCCACTTCCTGCCGCAGCCAGCAATAAACCTTCTGTGAGCAATTGCCGGATCAGCCGCACACGCCCTGCTCCGAGTGCCGCGCGCACAGCCATCTCCTTGCTTCGAACTATGCCCCGAGAGAGCAACAGGTTGGCGACATTCGCGCACGCGATCAATAACACGAATCCGACTGCCCCTAAGAGAATCAACAGAAGCGAACGCACGTTTTGGACGAACAGCTCGTGTAACGGGATCACTTCCACGCGTTCATGCGCCCGAAACCGGGCGGCCTGCGGCGGGTATTCCTTGTCCATCTGCTGAGTGATGACTTGCAGGTTTGATTGCGCCTTGCGGACTCCAACGCCGGGCTTCAGGCGCGTGATGACCGTCAGGATGGCCCATGCAGGGGAGTGGGGAGAGAACCTCGCCTCATCAAGGGCGAACGGCGTCCAGATATCTGCGCTGGGGTGAAACGTTGCCGGCATCACGCCAACCACCATGTAAGCCGTGTCGTCAAGCTGGATGGTCTTTCCCAAGATGCGGGGATCGGCGCTAAATTGATTGCGCCACAGAGTCTCGCTGAGGAGACCGACATGGTTCTGGCCTTGCTTTCCCTCCGACGGCAGAAACATCCGGCCGATAATCGGCCGAACACCCAGCATGGGGAAGAAGCTCGTAGTGACATTCGTGATGCTGACGCGCGCCGCCTGGCCGGCGCCTGTAAGATTCGCGCCCGCCCCGCCGCCAGAGGCGCCGATCTTTTCGAAAACCTGATTGTGATCCTTCCAGCCGATGAAGTCGGGGCTGATGACACCTGCGGCTCCATGATTGAACGCAAAACGTTCCGTGGCCCATACGAGGCGCGATGAATCCTTGTAGGGCAAGGGCCGCAGCAGAACTGTATCAACCACACTGAAAATGGCGGTATTGGCGCCGATGCCGAGCGCCAGGGTGATGACGGCGACGGCGGTTAACCCGGGATTGCGGCGCAATTGGCGCAGGCCGTAACGCACGTCCTGCAGCAATGTTTCAAGCCATGCGAACCCCCACAGATCCCGGCTCCTTTCGCGCAGGAGAAGGGGATTTCCAAACTCGCGCCGGGCGGCATAATGCGCTTCTTCGGGTGCCATGCCTTCGTCGGCGTGTGCTTGCGCCCTCAATTCCTGGTGCAGACGCATTTCTTCTTCCAGGTCGCGATGGAACCGCCCGCGCCGCAGGAAGAATCCCAGCCGCCGCCAAAGCTCATCCAGCCATTCCATGATTCACCTCCTGGAAGCAGTGGTTAGTGATAAGTGATGAGTGACGAGCTGTGTTGAATTGATTCATCGGCTCATTGATTCATTGCTCTGCGGGTGCGCCAGGTCGTATTTCTCAATCAAACACGCGGTGATCCGAAGTGCTGTCAGCCGCCACTCATCACTCGTTACTCGTCACTTGTCACTGTTTCTTACGCCGTTTGGATCACCCGCTGGACTGCTCCGATTACCCGCTCAAACTGCAAAAGCTCGGCTGCGAGCTGCTTCCGGCCCCCGAGTGTCAGCCGGTAGTAGCGGGCCCGGCGGTTGTCCGTGGTCCGGCCCCATTTTGCCGTCACCCAGCCTTTGACCAGCATCCGCTGCAGCGCCGGATAGAGCGAGCCTTCCTCGACCTGCAACACGTCCTGGGAAAGGCGCTGAATGGAGTTGGCGATTTCGAAGCCGTGCATCTCGCCGCCGCGCGCGAGCGTCTTCAGAATCATCATGTAGAGCGTACCGGGCGGAATTTCGTCTCTAGACAAAGGAATCACCCCACAACATAGTCAGCCTATGTAAAATAAGTCCGTTAGCGGCCGTTGTCAAGGGGTAGTGTGACCTGATGATTAGCTGGATTGATCTCGCCGCGCCTCATCAAGGCTGGTAGATTCTCTCTTGAAATTCAAGAGAGAATCTACCAGTTCGGCCGAAACGCCTCTGGCAGGA
>CALCEB010000135.1 GCA_937900045.1 uncultured Acidobacteriota bacterium | reverse complement strand
CGCATTGGCAAGCACGGCGTCACGGTAAGGTCCCCGCTCGCCTTCCAGAATTCCAACCAAAGTTCGAGCGTTCGCTTGCGCGTCACCTCCGGCGATGGCCCCGGCCGGAGCGCGCGGCAGGCCGAAATCCTCGGGTGAGACGTGGCGAGTGCGGAACTCGCCGCCTTGCGTTTCGGACATCTGCGTGGGCGCGGAGACGGAAATCTCATCTAACCCGTCGTGGCTGGTGACGACCAGGGCGCGCCGCGTGCCAACGGCCGCCAGCGCGCGCGCCATCATCTCCGTCCGGCCGCGATCGTAGATTCCCGCGAGCTGCGTGGTGGCGCCCAAGGGATTGGTGAGAGGACCCAGCAGATTGAAGATGGTCTTGGTCTTCATGCTTCGCCGGGCGTTCATCGCGTGCTTCATGGCGAGGTGAAGATGCGGGGCAAACAGGAAGACGAAACCGGTCTCTTCGAGGCATTGCGGAATGCGGGCCAGCGGAAGGTTAATGACCACTCCCAGAGCTTCGAGCACGTCCGCGCTGCCGCAACGGCTGGAGATGGACCGGTTGCCGTGTTTCGCAACCCGCGCCCCCGCCGCGGCGGCCACCAGCGCCGTGGCGGTTGACACGTTGAAGGTCCCGCCATTGTCTCCTCCCGTGCCGCAGGTGTCGAGCAGCGGTCCGGGCTGGTGAAGCGCGGTCAAGTCAATTCCAGCATCGCTCAAGATCTCCCGGGCGCGGGCGCGCATGACAGAGGCGAATCCCACCAGCTCCTCCACCGTTTCGCCATGCTCTTTCAAGGCGGTCAGAAGGGCGACGATCCCCTCGTCGGGCGCCCGGCCGGAAAGCAACTCCTCCATCACCTCTTGCGCTTCGGCGCTTGAGAGATGCCGGCCCTGCCCCAAAATCTCGATGGATTCACGAATCGTCATGGAAAGGTTCCGCCGGTTCACACTTCGCGGCGGGATCTGCCTTTGCGATCCTGCGGACTCCTCTTCGGGACGCCAGCCTTGGCGCGCGCCGTTCGCGGCCGCCCAGGCGCTGCGGGACGCCGGGGGAGCGGTTGGCACTCGGGGCAGAAGTGGCTGCTGCGCCCGCATACGATGATGCGGCGCAGGATGGTTCCGCACCGGCGGCAGGGTTTCCCGTCGCGCTGATAGACGCGCAGCCGTTGCCCGTAATTGCCGGGCCGTCCTTCAATGTTGATGTAATCGCGGAAGCTCGTTCCCTGAAGGTTCACAGCGCGGTCCAGAACCCTCTGAATGGCGCAGAACAACGCGCGGCTCTTTCCGGCGGAAATTCTGCCCGCTGGCGCGCGAGGATGAATGCGCGCCTGATAGAGGGCCTCATCGGCGTAGATGTTTCCCAAACCAGCCAGCATTGCCTGATTCAAGAGCCAGCCTTTGATCGCGCCTGTCCGGCCCCGCCGCGCTTCCTCAAATTTTTGGTGCGAAATCTCCAGGGCATCCGGACCCATTCGGCCAAAGAGGGCTTCGAGCTCTCCGTCCGGGCAAAAGCGCAGGCTGCCGAAGCGGCGCGGATCGCGGAAGCGCATCTCCTCAGCGCCGTCTTCGAATCGAAAGCGGACATGAGTGTGCGGCTGCACTGGCGAGTTCCGGGGCACAATAGTAACTGATCCAGTCATACCTAATCGGATAACAATATGGCCCGGAACACCGCCATTTGAGCCGCGAAGCTCAGCGGCCAGGGCCTTGCCCTTGCGGCGGAGCGAAGTGATGGTTCGGCCCTCCACTCCTTGCTTGAACCCGGAGACGGATCCCGCAATGACGGAGGGGTTTGAAACTTCCACCCCGGCAATTTTCCGCCCCAGCACCCGGCGGCTCAATCCGCGCAGAACGGTTTCAACTTCAGGAAGTTCGGGCATGTTTTCAAAAGCCGCCAGAAAACAGCCGTCGGCAAAAAGGACGAACCACCCATGCTGCGGGCTGATTGCTGAGAGCGGATGGCTTCTTCAGATTCTTCACTTCATTCAGAATGGCCGGTGACCGGTCTTCCTGTCATGCTTATCAAATGTCCAGCTTATATCGCCACCTTGATGTCATTCCCATCCACTTCGACTGGATACGTGGCCAACTTCTGATCCGGGTTGCTGCAAACCTGTCCGGTCCGAACGTCGTATTCCCACATGTGCCAGGGACAGCTCACAATATGACCTTCCAAAAAGCCATCGCCTAATGGACCACCGTGATGCAGGCAAGTGTTGTCCATGGCATAAATCTTGCCATCCACATTGAAGATGGCGATGGCCTTGCCGTTGGCCTCGACTGGTTTGCCGGTCCCGGCCTGGAGATCAGACAGTTCAGCGACTTTCACAAATTCTGCCATCACGCCTCACGAAAAGAACGAAATTCTTATTTCCGCTATACTTTTCCCGCAAATGATCCTCACCTGCCTGCGCCGGGAATGAATTCAGGTTACCGCATCTGAACGGCAGGGCGCAATTGTGTGTGTTGCGGCCCTACGGCCCGGATCAAGCTTTGGGGTGAGTCTTGTCATAAATTTCCATCAATTTTTGAATCGAGACTTGGGTGTATTTTTGGGTGGTTGAAAGGCTGGCGTGGCCCAGCATTTCTTGAATCGCTCGCAAGTCTGCGCCCTCCGCCAACAAATGCGACGCGAAGGCATGGCGCAAGGAGTGCGGGCTCACTTTCACCTGCGGGCCGAATTGGCTTACGTATTTCTTCACCAGGCGGTCCACGGAACGCGCCGTCAAGCGGCCGCCTCGCGCGTTGAGGAAGAGCGCGTGCGAGGAGCTACGGCTGATTCGCAAAATCTTTTCGCGCACCGGGAGATAATTCAGGATGGCATTGCGGGCCTTGGAGCCGAACGGCACCATCCGTTCCTTCCGCCCTTTGCCGCGAACCAGCAGCAAGCCGTCACCCAGGTTGATGCTGCGCAAGTCGAGGCCGGTCAGCTCACTCACCCGCAGGCCGGAGGCATAAAGCAGTTCGAGGATGGCGCGGGCGCGCGCCATCGCGGGCTCCCCACTCTCGGATTCTCCCGTCAAGCGGTCCAGCAGGCCGTTGGTTTCTTCTTCGGTCATGATGCGGGGCAGGGTCTTGGGGAGTTTGGGCGTTGAGACATCCACTGCCGGATTTACCATGAGTTTTCCTTCGTGGACCATGAACTTGAAGAACGCCCGCAGCGCCGCGAGCTTGCGCGCAATCGAGGTTTTCTTGCGCTGGGCCTCATATAGGTGAGCGAGGTAGGCGCGAATCCGCGCGGCGTCAATGGATTCAACGGTGAGCGGCAATTCCGGTTGCTCGCGCTTCAAGAAATCCCGGAACTGGAGAAGATCGGCGCGATAGTTGCGCAGCGTATGCGGAGAAGCGTTCCGTTCAAATTGGAGATAACGGAAATAGAGATCGAAGAGTTCGTCCATCAGGTCTCCTTCGCTCTGTTGCGGGGTTCGCGTAGTTTGCCCTCACCCGGCGCGACGGGAGGCGTTGCTTCCCTGCGCCACCCTCTCCCAAAGGGAGAGGGCCTCGAGTTTCTGTATTTGGGGGCCAGCACGCCATTCTAAGCGCTTCGCTGTCATTCTGCCCTTCACTTGTCATTCTGAGCGAAGCGAAGAATCTCAGTATTTCCGCTCAGGGTAAACTGCGCGAAGAATTCCGGTTCGACTGCTCAGCGTAAACACCGCCAAGCGTCTCCAGTTCGTTCGCAGCCGAGGAAGACGTCAAATACAGTGATCCTTCGCTCCGCTCAGGATGACAGTACTGGAGGTTTGGCTGAAACTCCCAGACACCGGAAATGTAGAAATTCCAACCCCTGTCCAAAGGGAGAGGGCTGTAATCTGAAACGGGGTTCGCGTCGTTTGCCCTCACCCGGCGCGGAGGGAAGCGTTGCTTCCTTGCGCCGGCCTTCCCAAAGGGAGAGGGCTGTGGTTCAAACTCAGCCTGTCGAGACCCCACGCTTATCCGGTCTGCGCACGCTTTCATCTCCTAGAAGTGAGAATTCTTCGCAATCGTTCAACCAGCGCGTGAGTTCCTCCAATGCCCAGTGGCATTGCAACTCCCGCCGCGCTTGGCGATCCCGCGCGATGTGCCGGGGCACGCCTTCGAGCGGCGGAAGCAGGTCGAAAGAGATATTCGCGGGTTGATAGTTCTTGGCCTCGGCGTGCGTGATGTAATGAACAAGCGATCCGATCGCCGTGGCGCGAGGCGGCGGAACAAAGCAAGCCTGCTGCGAGCGATGGGTGATGGCGAGACCCGCCAGAAAGCCGGTGGCAATCGACTCCACGTAGCCTTCGACGCCAGAGAGCTGTCCCGCGACGAAGACGTCCGGAGACCGGCGCAGGCTGAGGTCAGGCGCCAGCAAGCGCGGAGCGTTGATGTAAGTATTGCGGTGAATTTGTCCGAACCGCAGAAACTCGGCGTTCTCAAGTCCCGGAATCATGCGCAGGATGCGTTTTTGTTCCGGAAATTTCAGGTGGTTTTGAAATCCCACCAGATTGTAACTCGAAAAGCGAAGATTCTCCGGGCGAAGCTGCACGACAGCATGGGGCTGCTTGCCGGTGCGAGGATCAATCAAGCCCACGGGCTTCATCGGTCCGAAACGAAGCGTATCAAATCCCCGGCGGGAGATCTCTTCGATGGGAAGGCAGGCTTCAAAATAGCGCGTGTCCTCGAAGGCATGGCGTTCCACCGCTTCGGCTTCGCGCAAGGCTTCGTAAAAGGCGCGATATTCCTCTTCGTTCAGCGGGCAGTTCAGATAATCCTCGCCGCCCTTGCCGTAGCGCGAAGCGCGGAAGATGCGATCCATGTTGAGAGAATCCGCATCGACGATGGGACTGATGGAATCGTAGAAGACCAAGTTTTCGGCGCCGGTCAGATCTTGAAGCCCGCGCGCCAGGGCATCCGAGGTCAGCGGTCCGGCGGCCATCAGGAAAATTCCGCTGGCGGGAATCGCCGTCAGTTCCTCGCGCCGGACGGAAATGAGCGGGTGGCGCTCGAGGACCTCCGTGACGGATTGGGCGAAGCTCTCGCGGTCAACTGCCAAAGCCGAGCCGCCGGGGACGGCGTGAAGGTCCGCCTGCCGCATCAGGAATGAGCCGCCCTTGCGCAGTTCCTCCTTGAGCAGCCAGGAGGCAGCGCCCGGCGAGTTGGACTTCAGCGAATTGCTGCACACGAGTTCGGCAAATTGGGCGGTCTTGTGAGCGGGAGTGGGGCGCGCGGGCCGCATCTCAAACAGCGTTACCGGAATGCCCCGCGTGGCAATCTGCCAAGCCGCTTCGCTTCCCGCCAGTCCCGCGCCGGCAATGACGACGGATTTCAATATTTGCTCCTTGTTGGCATTATATCCTGAACGCGAAAGGCGCACGTCCCGCGCGGACTGTAGAGCTGCCAACGACTTAACATGCGTTATCCGGCGCTCTTCCCCTGCGATCTTCTGTAGCGGCGTTGTCCTCAGCGCCGAAATCCGCCGGTGAGGACACCGGCGCTACAGAATCGGGACCACTTTCGCCTGGCGAGGGCTTGTTGCTTTCTGCCCGCCATACCAGGTCCATGATGATGCGGGTTTTGCGGTCAATGGCTCGGTCCAGGTGTTCCAGCATCTTCAGCGTCTGTTGCCACGCTTGTCCGTCCGGTACCAGCGCCTTCTCCCGTTTGGTTTGCGGTTCCACCGGATTCTCCAACTCCCAGATGTCCCGCTCACCCTTCACCCGTTCGATCTCATCGCCGGTCAGCTCCAGCGCCTTGCGCTGTTCGGCGTCCGCAGCCTCGCCCTTCTTCAACTTCTCGCGGGCTTTGAGCAGCAGGTCGAGAAGCTGTTGGTTCACGTCGGTAGCCGCCGAGGAACCGTAGATCTCCCAGGTGAGGGTCAGGGGCCGGTCGCCGAATTCACCGGCCGCGAGGTGGCCGCGCAACTCCTCCAGTGCTTCGAGCAACTCGCGGAACTTGGCAGGACAGGGTGTGAGAAGGTTCAGGCCGCGCACCTTGCGATCGTTTCCAGCGGCCGGGATGCACTGGCGCTGGAGCAACAGGAGATCCTGGCGGTGCTGGATTTCGATGCTTTCCCGCTCCTCAAGGAGCAGAGCGTCCTGAGCGCGCTCGGCCGCGCCGCCAGTAAAGGTGGGCAAGGTCCAGGACCTGCTGCTCGAAAAACGAGCCGGCGGACAGGAACGAACCCAAGAGGCGCTGGCAAAGGCGGTCGAATTCCTTGGGGTCCTCGCCCAAGGCCAACATGGCCGGGCGGTCATCGTGATTGGGTAAAGAGTAGACGCCGTGCTGGAGCGAGTTCAGGCGGGGTTGCGATTTACCGGCCGGGCCGCGCGGGCCGGCGTGAGCTCGGGAGCTTTGCGTAAAGGCATGGGAACTCCTTGCATAGAAAGATTGGGATGATGGGGGCGAAAACCCCCCAGCACAAACCGCGTGCCCTGGCTACCATGATGGCAGAGGTGAACGGGGAGAGTGGGATATGAGATGGGCGATACAAGCGATACGAATGAGATGTATATTACGGCAAACGTCCGTGGTGGATTCCCGCCTGCGCGGGAATGACGGCGCCCTGGTGCGATATCGAAAGTGGTGGATTTCCGCCTACACGGGAGTGACGGTGTCCTCGACTCTTGAATCTCATCCAAACCTTCAGTGCTGTCATTCAGAGGCGAGCGAAGCGAAGAATCACTGTATTTCCTGAATCCGGCGCATTCTCAGAGGCGGGACGGCGTCTCGGTCGCGGATTGAC
>CALCEB010000134.1 GCA_937900045.1 uncultured Acidobacteriota bacterium | reverse complement strand
TTCACACTGCAAGATGATTACCCCCAAAGTAACATTTTCAAATTGCTTGACAGGGGCGGTTCTGACCGTAAACTTTTCTCATACCCGATGCCCCAGCGGCAACCGCACATAGTCAATCTGGATAGGCCTCGCCAGAGGTCGATGATTACTCCCGAGTGACGCCCTAGTGGTTCCAGGTGGAGTCCGCCGCGGGTTACTGGCAATGAACGCTCTTACCGCACCCGTTCAGGCGCTCAAAGCTGGCTGAGAACTTCAAGCGCCTTTTCCATCTGCGTATCCCGGCCTTCCCGCAGGGCTTCGTAGGAAAGGTCCACCGGATGGTCTGGCTCGATGCCTTTTCCTTCGAGCATTGTCCCTTGCCAGGTCAAATAGCCCGCTGTGGGCAGGCCCAGAATGAACCCGTGTCCGGCCTTGAACGCGCCGCCGCTGAGTAGCCGCCCTGGAGTTTTTGCTCCCACGATGGTTGCAAGCTGATTTTCCTGCGCGAAGGCTGCGAGCACTTCCGCCGCGCTGGCGCTGTGCTGATTAACGAGAATAACCACACGTCCGTGGAACGGCTGCGGGCCAAGCCCCTCCGTCACGACCACGATGGATTTCTCGATAAATGCGTAGCGGAGCAGCAAGCCGAGCAAGGCAATCTTGCGGGACGGAATCCTGCCAAACCTGGGCAGATCTTCCCGGCGATAGCCTTTGGCTGCCCGCTTCTTGGTGAGACTGTAACCGACAGGACGCTTGTCAGGAGTTAAATAACTCATGAGCCGTAATCCGCCAATGCCCAGCTATAGCTGCCATTTGGATACTGTAACCCGCTCCGAACCGTCTCCCGTGAGAATGAAACCAGCCCAAAAGAACGGCGTCGCCGGGCCACGAAATTCCCTCAGCAAATCGAGCTTGGCCTGGCGCAGCGCTTCGCCCTCGTCTTGCCCGGCTGCAACATGCTCATAAAAGCGGGCCATGAGCGAAGTGGTGTAAATATCAGAAGCAGCCCACAGACTGGCCAGAACCGATCGAGCTCCGACAAATAGAAACGCCCGCTCGAGGCTCTCTATTCCCTCTTCGCCCTCCAGCCGACCGGCGCCCGTATCGCAGGCAGATAAGGTAACCAATTGTGCGTTCAGGTGAAGGTCTCTGATTTCTCTTGCTTGAAGCAGGCCGTCGTCGTGACGGGCGGAATCCTGGCCTAAGACCAGCGCGGCCCGGTCAGGAAACCTCGCGCTTGTGATCCCGTGGGCAGCAATATGAATGATCCTGAAGTGATCCAGTGGCTCGGACTTGAAACCAGCCTCGGTTGCATTTGCGCCCAGCAACAGGACGCTCGAACTGCCGAACACTTTTGCCGCAGCGGTGATTTCTTCTTTTGTCTCTGGGAGGTTCGGAAGTGGATTTCCTTTGAAATCAACCATCCCGCTAGCGCCGGGGTTCGCGGTGGAACCAGCGCCAGGGTCGACCTTACCGGCAGTGGAAGGCTGATATGGAACATCGCCGACGCCGAGGAACATGACGGTGGTTGCGCCGGAACTCTTTTCATTGCGAATCAAGTTCAGTACCGTCGCTGATGGAGCGTAGGTACCTGAATCCGGCGCATTCTCAGAGGCGGGACGGCGTCTCGGTCGCGGATTGA
>CALCEB010000133.1 GCA_937900045.1 uncultured Acidobacteriota bacterium | reverse complement strand
GTCAGGCGTGTGTCAATCACGCCAAAAGCCACCGCGTTCACCTGAATGTTGAACCGTCCCCATTCCCGCGCGAGCGTTTTGGTGAGTCCGACCACTCCGGCTTTGGCGGCGGCATAGTTTGCCTGGCCGAAGTTGCCGCGGGTGCCGGATGTGGAGCTAACATTGACGATCTTGCGGGCGCGGGTATTTCCGGAGTCCGCAATCTCCTGCTTTGCAGCCTCTCGAAGCAGTGGCGCGGCGGCGCGAAGCAGGCGGAATGGAGCCGTTAGATGAACGTCCAGAATTGCCTGCCACTGCTCGTCGGTCATTTTGTGGAGAGTTCCGTCCCACGTGAATCCAGCGTTGTTTACCAGAATGTCCAATCCGCCCAGCGCCTCTTGAGCGCGTGCGGCGAGTTGAGAAGGGAAATCCGGTTGGGTGATATCGCCCGCGGCTGCATATGCTTCGCTGCCCGATGACCGGATGGCGGAAACCACCGCTTCCAGCGCGACGCCGTCCAAGTCATTCACAAGCACGGATGCGCCGTGCTCGGCCAGCATTTCCGCGGTGGCCCGGCCAATGCCGCGAGCCGCTCCTGTGACCAGTGCGCGCCTTCCTTCCAATAAAGGTCTCATGCCGCCTCCTTTGCGGTTCATCCGGGGATTGAGCCGAATTCTGTCCGGCTCTCGACCGCTCCCACTTCCCGAGCAAGGCTAATGGTCATGCCCTTAAGGGAGACCGCTCCTTTATGCTCGAGGGCCGTCGAGGTCTGGATGGTAAATGAAAGGGGCAAAAAAGGAAAGGCTGGGCGACAAGGTGGGTCCTGCGGGAAGAGCAAGAGACAGAGGATATTCAATCCGCCCGCGATCAGTGCAGGGCACAGATCAGAGGCCACATCTCCGCTTGCTAGTCCGCTTCCCTCGTGAAGGGCGAGGTCAGTGCCGGGTCAAGCCTTGAGCGAAGACAGGAATCCTGACGGAAGCGGCCTTTTCCGGGCACCGGATCGCCCGGCGATGGTCTGCTAGCACGGCGAGGAGCGAGTTTCGGTTGAGATCATGGCTGTGCACTGAGCACAGCGAGAAGGCGCCGAGATGCCGGATAAAATCGTGGACTTTTATCTGGTAATTCAGGACGGTCGCCAGATCCATCGTTTGGGAATAAGCCCAGGACCAGTCGCAGACCCAGCGCAGCAGCGGTACATTGGTCCGCAAGGGGCCGCGCTTCAGGGGATCATCCGGTTTGAGGAGAGTGGAAAGGCAATTGGGAGCGGTCAGAAAAACCAGCCGGCCGTTGCGCAGCAAAGCCTCCGGGCGCAACCCCTCTTCACTCAAATCTTTTGCAAGCTCGCGCAAGCAAGCCGCCCCTGACATGGCGATCACTTGTTGGCCGACCTGAAGGCCTTCGATAACGAACTTAGAAATCTCTGCCAAACCGGTATCTTTTCTAACCACTAGACGGCAAGGCAGGTCTAACCTGGGAAGGCTATTGGAACGGCTGATTTCCGGATTCATATATATTCTATGTTCCATGAAGACCGCGATAAAGTCAATTCTCTTTTGATAAAAACGATTCAATTCCGGATCGGGAGGAGGACGTGTTTTCTGCCTTGAAGGAGGCCCGTGAAGCTACGACCGGTGGAACGGTCGGAATCAGCATACCTATTCGAACATGACCAGCACAACGATATCCAAGACTGCCTCAGGAAATCCGGGTGGGTGGGGAGGTGAAAAGGCGGCATGGCCAAGCGTGAGGCTGGAGAGAAAATGGAAAGTTTTGGAGCGGTTGGGGCCGTCTCTAGACTTGAGAAAACAGGTCCGGACCTTCCATTCTTTAGGGCCGGAAATCCAGGTTAGTCCAATTCGGACTGCCTGAGCTGACTTGCTGTTTTAAGTTTGTTCCTAAGAACTTCCTTGGATGCGTGGAAGGCGAATTGGGATCCGTATATAAGATAGCGATGCCAAAGCCTCCGTGGGTTCTTTATCAGGCGGTAGCTCCACTCCAGGCCACGAGTCCGCATCCATTGGGGGGCTCGTTTCACCCGGCCGGTGTGGAAGTCAAAGGCTGCTCCCACACCAAGCATTAAAGGAACGCTCAGCCTCTGACGGTGCTCAAAAATCCACCGTTCCTGCTTGGGAGTGCTCAGTCCTACCCACACAACATCCGGCTTCTTGGCGCGAATGGTTGCCACCACTTCGTCATCTTGCTCGCGGGTTAGCGGCCGGAAAGGAGGCGTGTAGGTCCCCACCACCTCGCTCCGGTAGCGGGTCTTCATGTTGTAGGCAAGTTCATCGGCCACGCCTTCCGCGCCGCCGTAAAGGAAATGCCGGTGCCGGGAGCCGGTTTTCTGCAGGAAGGCCGCCATCAATTCCGGGCCGCTGACCCGGTGCTGGAGCGGGAAGTTGTTGGCGCGCCCCAGCCAGACCAGCGGCATCCCATCCGGCACAACCAGGTCCGCAGCGGCCAACATTTCCTTGAAGTAGGCATCGTGGCGGGACTCCATGATGCCGTGCATCCCGGTGACGGCAATATAGTGGCCCTCGCTTCCATCTTCGATCCATCGTTCCATCTGGGCCACGACGTCCGGAATTTGGACTGCATCCACGCGCACGTCCAGCACGTGGAAAACCCTGTTCGCCGCATTCGTTAGGACAGCCAGTTGGTTACCCAAGGGGATGCACCGCTTTCTGGTAGATTTCGATCAATTGCCCGTAATTCTTTTCAGCCGTATACCGTGCCTCATATTCCTGCCGTGCTTCAATTCCCATGGCTCGCATTTCGGCCGGATGGGTCCAGGCCCATTCGATCTTTCGCGCCAGATCTTCCGGATCACCGGGCGAGAAGTGCAATCCTGTCCTGCCATCTTCCACGATTTCCTGCATGGTCCCCATGCGCGTGGCAATCACCGGTGTCCCACAGGCAAATGCTTCCACCATCGTCAGGCCGAAGGTCTCATACCACTCGCTGGGGAAGACCAGAAACCGGGCCTTCTTTATAAGGGAGAAGGCTTGTTCCCTGGGAACTTGTCCCAAAAACCTGACTTGGGAGAGGCCGAGGTTCGCAACCTCGGCCTCCAGCCTCTCCCGCTCAGGACCGGTTCCGGCGATGAGAAAGGGGAGCCGGGAAGGGACGCTCGCCAGCGCCTGAATAACCCGGTCTGACCGCTTTTCAGGCATCAAACGCCCGATAAACAGGCCATACTCACCCTCTGAATCGCGGACTCCAGGGTCCGGATCGACAAAATTGGGCTTGACGAAAATCCTCTCCGCCGGAAAACCCGCTTCGATAAACTTTCCTCGCGCAAAGTGGGTTAAGGCGATGTACGAGGCGATCTTCTCCTTCCACGTCCCAAGCAGACGGTGGACGGATAGCATCATCGCCACAGTTGCCGTGGCCATCCGCGAATCGCGATAACAGGCATAACGAATGCCCCGCCAAGGTCCCTGGCTGATACATTCCTCGCAAACCTTTCCTTCACGGAAGAACGTGGCTGCCGGGCAGAGCAACCGGTAATTGTGAAGTGTCTGCACCACTGGCACGCCCGCCGCGCTGCAGGCCCAATAGACGGAAGGCGAAATCACCATAAAGGTGTTGTGGACGTGAACAACGTCCGGTTCCACCTCTTTCAGGAGTTTGGTCATTTCCCGGTCCGTTCGCCGCGACCAAATGCTTGCTGCCGCGATCCCAATCCCCCTGCTCTTACTCGCGATTTCATCGTTCGTGCGGTGATAGACCCGAACCTGGTGTCCGAATCTTTCGAGCAACCGGCGCTCCTGCTCGAAGACCACGTCCTCTCCGCCCGGACGCTGATAAGCGTTGTGGACCAGCAGGACTTTCACGCCGGGCTGAGGCGTCGGGGCCCATTGGCTGCCGCCGCATGAGTTTTGTGC
>CALCEB010000132.1 GCA_937900045.1 uncultured Acidobacteriota bacterium | reverse complement strand
GCATTCTCGGCGGCCAATGGCTCCTCGCCCCCCCACTTTCTAAAAGTGACTTGTAAATCCGCCCCTTCAGCAACGAGTGCGGCCGCAAAATCCGGCCCCGCATCGAGATCCACCAAAGACCAGCGGGCAATCTCGCCCGTGTTTTCGGAAAGTTCCAGAAGGGTTTCCTGCGCATCCAGTGAGACTGGAATCTCCGTTCTCTCCAAATTGCCGGCCAGCCCTTCCCCACGTGCCTTGAGCAGGGCTTCCTTGCGTGTCCAAGCCGCAAAAAAGGTCCTGGGTTGCAAGGGTTCGGGTTGAGAAGAGAGGAAGGCGGCCTCGCGCCGACTAAAGAACCGGCGCGCCACGTCTAGACCGGAAAAATCCGTTCGCACCTTTTCGATGTCAACCCCCACGCGTTGGCCGAGCGAAAAGGCGTGGAGAACCTTGCCGTGAGAGTGAGAAACATTAAATTGAAGGGGAATGGTGTCTGGACTGCTCGCCAGTCCGGGCTTGCCGTGGGGGCCGGCGATAAACTGCAACTCTTTCGGGTCTCTGCCCAGGTAAGTCCCAAGGAGCAGGCGCAGCAAGCCCCGGCCGAGAGTGAATTCAAGCCGTGTCTCCTCGCGCCGGTAACGCATAGCCCGGGCGATCTCATCGCTCGATAGGGTTTGCTCCATCAGACTCATCCGGGAAGATGCGACTTTAAGGCTCGCGAGCCAAACGTGAACCTCACCTTGAGTGAGCCGGACTGGCGGTCCGGCAAGCATCCAAGGGCATTCGTCGACGTCCATCAAAAAGCGGAGCATGGCAGATGATCCAGGCACGGAGCGTGTCCGTGATTGTTCAAATGGACTCTTGACGGCCTTAACTGCTAGGACTACCTGAGAGCCTCATGAATCCTGGCTGAATTCACAATCACTATTTCTGTAAAGGGGAGAACCACCGGTTTCCCCTTACTTCTGGCGCCAATAACACTCTTGCGTTTGACCGGTTCCTGACCTAGAGCCGCGAATAAATCGCCTGCGGGATGGGGAAGGTACGTTTGTTTAAGACGGCGCCGAGCAGCTTCAGGCCGCCCGCCTCGATGGTTTCTTTCGCCTTGCGGGCCGCCTCGCGGCGCGTCGAATTGGCGCCCAAAACCAGAATGACGCCATCCGTCAATTGTCCCAGAGTCACCGCATCCGCATAGAGGTTAACCGGAGGTAAATCAATCAAAACGTAGTCGAACTCTGCCCGCAGTTCTGCCACTCGCGTCTGCAAGCGTGTTGACTTCAACAGGCGGTGAGGATCCCCGGTCGAGGGACCGGCTGCCATTAGCCAAAGGTTCTCGCCTTGGACTTGCTGAACGAATTTCGTTACCGGCCCAGCCTCGTTGACGGAATCCGCCAAGCCGGACTGATTGTCCACGCCGAATCGCTGGTGAAGAGCTGGCGAGCGGAGATTGGCGTCCACCAGGCACACGGTGCCCTGAACGAGCGAAGCCATCAACTCTGCGGCGCGTGAAGCTACCCAACTGCACCCATCGCCACGCTCAACCCCGGTGAAGGCCACGACGCGCGGAGCCGCCGGCCCTGGCGTCAAGAAAATGGCCTGGACCAGCTTGATGATCTCCTCACGAGAGATGGAGTCCACGGACAGGTCGTGCTGTGATCGCTCTCCTGTTGGTACTGAGGCAATACGTGAATGTTCCCCGGACGCCGCGATTTCCCTTTCTGCCTGGCTGAGTAGCTCGAAATTCTTGCTCATGATTCCTCCATGAGGGCTGCACGTTCCGTATCCCGGATTCTCGCGTCCTCAATACTTTCGCGTTGAATATAAGGCAGCCGCGGCAACCGGAACCGCGACCCGAGCCTCGTTTCCGGCTGAATTTGATTGGAAAAGCGCAAATTGATTTCTGAACCGGTTCGGACCGCCCCCTCTTGGGGATCAGGATGCAAACAGGAAACGGAATGAGAAGTAATCGCTGCGGGGACTTGCACCGCAATCTGATCCTCAATCTCCTTCGATCCGCTTTTGAACTCGCGCAAAGGTTCTGCCGGGGGAGCTTCGCTACTCACGGTGGGTGACGGGCATTCGTTTTGGACAACCGGAGCCACGGCGGTTTCAACCTCGGTCGCATCCGGCGCGAGGGCTGAAAGATCCAAGTCGGAGAGAACTTCTCGAATGACGTCGGCGGAGACCGTCTTCTGGCCGAGGGCGCAGGCAAGCGACATGGCGTTGAAGCAGATGTTATTGATATTCCGCGGGATGCCTTCGCTTGCCGAAGCCAACACGGTGCGAGCTTCAGAAGAAAACACCGGAGGGCCATCGTAGCCCGCCACGGATAGCCGGTAATCGATGTAGGCGGAAGTTTCTCCGGCGCTGAACGGGTGTAGTTTCGCTACAATTGAAACCCGTTGCCGCAGTTGCGACATGGATGGATGAGCCAGTTTCTCCGCAAGTTGGGGCTGGCCGGCCAGGACAATCTGCATGAGTTTGGCGCGCGGCGTTTCAAAGTTCGAAAGCATGCGAACCACTTCCAGGACCGAGTTGTCCAGGTTCTGAGCTTCGTCTACTACCAGGACGAACCGCCTCCCCGCGTGCATCTCCTGAATGAGTACTTGGTTAAGCTTGGCGTGCATTTGCACCAAGTCGCCGTCAGCATTATCCATGCCGAGGTCCGCCAGCAGGCTACGAATGAAATCGCGCGCGTCACATTGGGTTTGAAAAAGGAAAACCGTCCGCGCCGAAGTACCGAGGCGTTGCAAGAGTTGGAACAAGATCGTGGTCTTGCCCATGCCGGGCTTGGCAATTAACCCCATGAAACCGCGCCCCACTTCAATCCCGTAAACCAATGAAGCCAACGCCTCCCGGTGCGTGGGGCTCAGGTACAGGTAACGCGTGTCAGGTGTAACCCCGAACGGTTGTTCCCGAAGACCAAAAAAGCTAAGAAACATAAATTCGCGATCTTAGACCGAAATCAGAAAGCTGAACCGGAATATTCATAATCAGGTCTTGGCCAAAACGCAGAATCCTGAAAGCCAGATAGCCACAACTCAGCTCATTAGGCTGCGCGGGTATCCTGCATGGAAAATTCATCCTCTGACTCGTTTAATCAATTACCTTTTGAACTGAAGCTACGGATCGTCGACAAGTCCAAAGGGCAACCTGACCGGCGCCGGGATAGGGAAATCCGGACTCTTACTCCCAATCTTAATCAACCAGAAAGCTTCGCCCCGTGACTTACAGCGAGCGCGAGCTGCAAGCCTGCCTGGAAGCTATTCAACGTGCCCTCCAAGTCAATGACACGCCTGGAGAAACCCAACCGGAAATTTGCTAAGCCCGGAAGGAAAAACCAATTCTGGAATATCCCTAGCAACCAGGACAAGAGCAATTCGGCTGCCACCATTTTCTGGCTGTAAAGGTTCTAAAATCAATGTAATGAACCACATTTGCCTGGCGATCAGGTAAAGGATTGGCAAGCCATTTCACTTAAGTGGCAAGATTTTTCTCTGGTTTCGGTCCAAGGCGCGTAATGCCAATCAAACCATAAGCATTGCGGTCATTCGTTTTGATTCGATTTCCCGTCAATTTCTCAGAATCGATGTGGACGATCCCAAGTATTAAAACATTTATTTTCAATTACATTCAGGCCTAGATTTCACAATCTGTCCTTTAGACTTTGTGTAATTTCCGATATCTGGCCGCTGCGAATCGCCAAATTGCAGGGGCATAATTCAGAGGGGAATTGGCCGAAGCGGGACAGCATGGACTCCGGCAGAGTAGATTTCTCCATATCAGTATCCTTTGGGGGATAACTCATAAGTAGCAGGCCATTTATGATTGGAGAGGGGCTGGATGCTAATAGAAAGCCTTCCCAAGGCTCGCATCCACGCAGGAAGTCTAATTTAGCTGGTGATGTAAGTCAATCTAAATTCTCGTCAGAAAATTGCCGGGAGGGCCCGAACGCCCAGACGGGAAAATACCGCGCTGTGTCTGGGTTGCGTAGGGCAGAATGTCTCCAATTCCTTGTATTATCAATGATGTAGGATAGCCGCGGGGCTTGGGATCAAACCCTGCGGTTTGAGTGGGACCAGATAAATCGGGTCACTTGTCACCGTCAGCGTCAGGCGGCGATGGTGGGCACGCAAAGGCTTGATCTTGCGGCCCAGCATGGTGATAACTGTGAATTTTCCGTTTGCGCCCTGGATCACAAGAGAGTGCGGCTTTCCTGAGATGGACCAAGCGGCCAACCTCGTTTGATCGCCCTTGCGGAAAAGGAGGACATAGTCCTCCTTCTTACCCACCGTGAGCCTACGTTCAAAAGTGAATCCATCTAAGGCGTCATAAAGCGCCTTGACTGCATCGTAGGAAAGCTTGGGTTGGAAGCGAACCTGTCCCTTTAGGCCGCTGACGGGGCTGACCAAGCCAAAGTGCCCTTCTGTGTTATTGGGATTGCCATCGTCATTCTGCCAGTCATACCAGAAGGTGATCGGGACGCCGTTCGAAGCATCGGTCAGGTATTCGCGGGCCAGGAGTGTTGCCTGCACCTGCTGATCCATCCCGTCCCATTTCCACCGGCTCGAATATCCCCACTCACTGGGGATGATGGGGATCTTTTTTCCTTTGGGACCATACTTTGCAATCAGCCAGCGGACGGCATAATACTCCGCCCAGACCGATTCCGGATATCTTTGGCGGTAAGGATGCACCGTCACCGCGGACCAGTAATTGAGCAAACCCGCCTGGAAGCAAGCGGCCAGGAATTTCAGGTCTACCAGGGCCGTAGCTGGCCCCACCATTGTTTCGCCGGGATCATTTTCAACCACCGCTTCACCCACGCGCAACGCCAAGCGGATGTAATCCTGAACGTTGACCTTCGGACTCCAGAACTGTGGGTTGTTCGGCTCATTGTAAATTTCCCAAAGGATGCCGTGACCCCGAAAATGGTCGACCGCAGCAACGGCCCAGCGGGTAAATGCCTCCTGGCCCGCATCGGTATAAGGCGAAAGCCCGCGGTCGTAGAGAGGATTGGCGTAGCAAAGGATGAGCATCGCCCGCAGGTGGCTCCGGACGAGCGCCTGAACCAACCCGTCATAAGCTGAAAAGTCATATACCCCTGGCTTCTTTTCAATCTGGCTCCAGACAAGATCGATGCGGACCCATCGGAAGCCTCCGCTTTTGATCATTTGAAGCTCGCCGGGCTGGGGTTGAAGGAAATGGATGTTCACCCCAAAGCCGTCGGGAATGGGGGGATTTTGCGGAACCTGGCAGAAAGCGCCGCTCGGCACGAGGGTTATCCCGGCGATGAGAAGGAGAATTTCAGAAACCAGCCGCAATGGTCTTTTCATAATGAAATGGGGAGTCATTGAATCGTTTTTGTCCTTAAAAAATGGCGCGGTTCTGTTCAGTGGCTTTGGTGGCGAGGGAAAATCGCGGATCCATCTCACCGCCGCCGGTAATTCTTGCGGCTACATATTCCCCAATCACCGGCCCGTGCTTGAATCCATGCCCGGAGCCGCCGCCCACCAGCCAGATGCGCTCATCCTCCGGGTGTCGGTCAATCAGAAAATCGCCGCTCGAGGTGTTCTCATACTGGCAGACACGGCTTTCCACTACCGGCGCATTTTTCAAGGTTGGAAATCGCCTCGCCAAATAGTCCTGTACTTCTATAAGGCCCTTCGGGGTGGCGATGCGGCTGCCGGTTTCCGGATCGAAGCGCGGTCCGTGCTGGTCTATGGCCACTTTCAACCCGCGGCCCGCGAGATCGGGAAAGCCGTAGGCTTCGGCGGCGCCGTCAATCCAAATGGGCAAGGCAGGCGGGGAGAATCGCCGGTCTCCTGCTGGTGTTCCGAAGAAAAAGACCTCCTGCCGGGTGGGGAAAATGTGCGATCCCAGGACCTCCGGGAAAACCTTCGGAAGCCAGGGGCCACAGGCAAAGACGAATATCTCCGCCGGAACAGGATGGCGCTGCCCGCTGGCGCCCTCCATGACCTTACGGCTATCGCCATCATAGGTTACCATCGACCGACGGTATATGACCCCAATCTTCACTGTATCTTCCACAACGGCCTCGACGGCCTGGCGAGCCATCAACGCGCCGCTCTTAGGCTCCAGGACTCCCCATGAAGTTTTCCCAAAATCGAACTGCGGATAGCGAATTTCCATTTCGCTGCGGCTCAGCTTTTGGTGTTCGATGCCGAGTTTCTGGAAAACGGCAAGCGTCTGCCCAGCATACGTGTCGCCCTTGGCTACAAGCCACAACACGCCGGTACGGTGAAACAGCGGCCTGCCGGTCCTCTGGAAAAACCCCTGCCACAACTTGAGCGACCGTTGTGACCAGACCGTGTAGAATTCATCTTTGCCGTATCCCATGCGGATGATGCGGGATTCGCCGCCGGAGCTGGCGCGGTTGTGCGCAGGGTCGTATGCGTCCAGCAGCAAGACTCTTTTGCCGGCGTGGGCGAGATGCCATGCCGTCCAGGAGCCGAAAACTCCCGCGCCAATCACGGCGACGTCGTAGCTTTCCATGCGTCCGCGATTTCCTTGAAATTGTGTTCAGCACTCAGCCTGGACGATTCATGAAACTTTCTTGGGGGACCGGAAGGGCACGTTTTTAACCGTGCCCTGACGGTCTCGAGCAAAATATCCTAACCCGGCGTAGCCGGAACCAAACAGGTTCTGCATGCCGAGTGTTATGATCCATCCGAGGAGGTGAATTCTCAGATGGGCCTGCAACTATTGACCGAACGCCGGAGTGGGCAGATCGCCGGGGTGCTTTCCTGTTACGACCGCATGTTGATTCAAGGCACCTTGCCCGGGCTGTGTTACGCCGAGGGGATGACGGGCTATCTTTACGCCCATCACATCCGCATCTTCGACTACGCCCAGTGGGCGCAGCCGTTGCGCGAGATGCTGCGTGAGAACGCCGAGCGGTTGGCGGCGGAGAACGGCCTGGA